>NZ_JQKG01000032.1 GCF_000745915.1 Deinococcus misasensis DSM 22328 | reverse complement strand
AAGGTGATTGTGATTTCCAACGTTCCAGATGGCCTTTTGCTTGAACGTTATTTGAAAAGGTTCCGGATTGAATGTCTTTTCAAGAACCTCAAGTCTCTGGGTTTTCGGCTGGAGAACACCCACATGACGGATGCTCGGCACCTGGAACGTTTGGTGTGCCTACTGGCAGTGGTGTTCGTGTGGGCGGTGAAACTGGGCGAAAGGGTTCAGATTCCAAAAAAGAAACATGGTCGTTTGGCCCGGAGTGTCTTTCGGGTGGGGATTTCTCTGCTGCTGGAGTTATTCAGGAAGCCATTGTGGGCTTTACTGGAAGGCCTTCAGCTTTTGTTCCCCAAACTTGTCGGGTACTGAGGGCAAATGCTCTAAATCGTTTGTTACAAGAAAAAAGGAGAGGCTTCTGGCTTGGCCTCTCCTTCACAAACACAGTGAAAGGCTGGATCAGGTGGATTCCAGCTTTTGCAAGAGTTTCCTTTCTGCAAACCAGCGGGTGAGTGGAATGTGGTATGCACTCACCAGAACCCCGAGCAGGATGCTGACCAGCACGTAAGCACTGGTGAGCTCGTACAGGTCCTGTTTTTGCAGTTGGGTCATGAGGGGACTGCTGACCGCAAGACCCGCAATCACCAGACTGAATTCACCTCTGGGAAGCAGCATCAAACCGTGTCCCACCGCTGCACGCAAAGAAAGTCCGGTGGCACGCCCGGCCAGAAACCCTGTGATGCTTTTGGTGAAACTGGTGAACAGCACCAGAGGAACCGCCACCAGCAAACTGCCCAGCAAAGCCAGAGCCTCCACCTTCAGGCCGAAACCCAGAAAGAACGCCCCAACCGCCACATCCCGCCACGGGGTCAGGACCTCTTCAATGTCGTGCATGCGGGACAACTCACCGACCAGAGCACCCAGCAAGAACGCTGCAACCGCGTCTGGAAAAGACAGCAGGTGTGCCATGGCCGCAAACATCGCAACCCCTCCAAGCATCAGGAGCACCAGTTGCTCTCTGGATTGCCCTTCCAGAATCCTTTCCAGAAAAGGCCGTCCGAAGCGCAGCAGCACCACATAAATCACCCCGAAGGTGACCACGCCCAGCAGTTTCTGCCAGACGTTTCCGCCGGTGAACACGCTCAGGGTGCCCAGATACAGGATCATGGCAAGGTCCTCAAAAATCAGAACCCCGAGGGTGCGTTCGGCCTCGGGCAAGGCCACCTGTTTGCGTTCGGTCAGCATGCGGATGATCACCCCTGAACTGCTGACGTAGGTGATGCCCGCCAGAAAAATGCACTGCCACAAACTGAAACCCAGAGCCAGACCTGCCAAAAAGCCCAGAGGCAGGTTCAGGAGGTCCCACAGGCCCGATTTGACGATGGTGCCTCTGGCCTCCAGAAACCTTTTCAGCGAGAATTCCAGTCCGATGAAAAACATCAGGAGGACCACACCGATTTCTGACAGGGCAGCAGTGATTTCCGAAGGGTAAATGATGGGAAAAGGCCCCATCGGACCGCAAATGAACCCCAGTCCGATGTATCCCAGCAAAGCCGGGAGCCTCAAAAGCTGTGCAAGCAGGCCACTCAGCCACAAACCCAGTCCGATCAACCCGAGTTCGCCCAGTGCGCCCAGCGATTCCACAAAATGTTTCAATCCTTCTGCGTAAGGCAACGTTCAACTCCTTGAAATCTCCATCCACGGTCCTTAAAGACGTGAAGGGAAGGGGGTCGTTGGGAAGGAGGGGCAGGGGGAAAGTGTTTGACTTCGTTTTTTGGTTTTACATCAAGAGCACAGAGGCTTTTTTGATTTGCAGGTCATTGCCAATCAAAACAAGGGTGTCGCCCAGTTGCAGGACTTCAGACACCTGGGGGTTGGGAACGGCCTCCTCGCCACGCATGATGGCAATCACGCTGGCTCCGGTCAGGGCACGCAAATTCAGCGCTCCCAGAGAATGACCGATGGAACTGGAACCTTCTTCAAGGGTGATCCATTCCAGTTGCAGTTTGCCCAGCACCAGTTCGATTTCCTCTTTCAGGGCAGGGCGGGCAAAGTTGGCCCCGAGCAGGGTGGCAAACTGCTGGGCTTCCTCTGGATTGAAGTGCACGGTGTCGCAGGGGATGTCGTCTTTGCCTTTGAAGTGGTACATTTCCCGTGTTCCGTCGGGCTTGGAGATCACGGTGACGCTGCCTCCAGTGCGCAGTTTCATGACGTATTTGCGGCCCACGCCGGGCAGGGTGCTTTCGATGACTTCGACCATCCCTACAGTGTAATGCCTGAAGGAGTGTGCAATTCATGGGTGATTCACAGTGCCTGAAAAGGGTGAAGTGGACGGTTCAACTGTCAGATGCTTTGGGTATGCTGTACAACCAGAGCATGCCTTCATCCCGGAAAAACAGTCCTGTTGAAATCGTGGAATACGATCCAGAGTGGCACAACGAATACCAACATCTGGCCCAACAACTCCATCAGGTGCTTCAGGGTCTGGTCCTGAGCATCGAGCATGTGGGCAGCACCAGTGTGGTGGGCCTTGCTGCAAAGCCCGTTGTGGACATTGATGTGATTTTGTCTTCGCGTTTGAAACTGCCCGAGGTGATTCGGCGGCTCACGGCTCTGGGGTATGTGCATGTGGGAAATCAACAGGTGCCGGGCAGAGAGGTTTTCAAGCAGGAAAGGGTCAAAAAGCATCACCTGTACGTGTGTTCTGTAGACACGCCCAATTTGCACAACCACCTGATTTTCCGGGATTATTTGCGGGCACATCCCGAAGAAGCTCAGGCTTATGGAGCCCTCAAAAAACAACTTGCCTCTGTGCTGGGTCATGACCGTGAAGCCTACAGCCTTGGCAAAACAGAGTTTGTCCAGCGCATTCTGGCTCTGGCTGAAGAAGAATATGGTTTTGCACGGTTCCAACCCACGCAGGATTCCAGCCCAACAAGGTGAACTCCTGAAGCCTCAATGCAACAACGTGCGGTTCAGTTCGGAGTACAACCCTCTGGTCTGACTGGATGGCCTGAGCCCGAGGTCCGACAATGCCTGCTCACACCTCTGGTAACTTCTGTGCAGCACATCCATCTGGCCTTGCAGGTGGGCACTGCGCATCAGCAGTCGGGTGGCGTCTTCAGAGGCGGGTTCCAGCATCAAAGCCCGTTCTGCAAAGGAAGCGGCTCTGGCTGGGTCTTGCTGCAAGATCCGTTCTCCGGCCTGTACCAGAGCCCGTTCCAGTCGGCTGCGGTACAGGGAACGCTGGTCTTCCAGTGGGGCAAGGTCAAACTGGCTGGAGAGGTCGAGGGGCAATTTCAGCAGGTCTTCGCTGTGCGCTTCTTCTTGCAGGAGCTTCAGGGCTTCCCACAGGTCGATGCGGAGGTCCGGGCTGGGTTTCAGGCGCAGCACATCGCCCCGTTCCAGAAAGTACCCTCTGGCCTCTTCAGTTTCGAGGATCTGACCCAGAGCGTGCAGCACGATGCGAAAGTTGCGTTCGGCAATCTCGGGGGATTCTTCGGGGTAAAGGGTCTCGATGGCCTGATCCCGCACCACCCCTTCAGGAGAGACCACCAAAAGGGCCAAGAGATCGCGCGCTTTGGCCCGTCCCCAATCTTCAATCTGCATCTGGTCCCTGAAGACCTTCAGTGGCCCGAGCAGGTGGATGTGCAAACGGTAACCGGGATGCTTTTCAGGCAGGCTGGAATACCCGAGTTGGGCAGCCAGATGTTCCAGATCAGGTGCGTGCTCTGGGCTGTGGGCCTTCAAGGCAATCAGGGTTTGCATGCGTTCGGTGCTGCCTTCAAACGGATAAAACAGGGACGGTTTGAGCAGGATGAATCCGTAATCGTGGCTTTGCATGCCACTCAAAAGCACCTGTGCCCGTTCAGGGCTCGGGCTTTGCAGGTAGGCCAGCACATCCGATGCACACTGCAAAAAGGGATCGGAGAGGTCTTGCAGGGTGGTTTGCACCTCTTGCAGAACCAGACGGGCTTTGTGGGCACTGGAGCGGTGCAAGCCATAGGCGTAAATCAGTTGCAGCAGGGCCAGCATCCAGCGGTCTCCAGAGTCCAGAAGCACCTGCTGGGCAGCCTGGGCGTGTTCTTCCCCCCGACCATAAAACCGGGCATCGAGGTGGGCAAGGCCCATGCGGGCTTCGATCATCAGCCTCGGGGCGACGGTGTTCTGGCCGTGCTCCAGAGAAGTCTGGTAGGCGATTCGGGCCTCCTCGAAGCGTCCAGCACCAATCAAAGCATGTCCCAGACGGGCATAGGCCAGTGCCAGACTGAATGGACTCAGCAGGCGCTCGCTTTCCCGGATGCCTTCTCTGGCCGCTTCAATGGCTGCCTCAGGTTGCCCGAGGAAGGCGTGCAGCAAACTGGAAAGCAGCAAGCCTTCCCGGTGCCCTCCAGCCACACGGGGGTGTCCTTTTTCATCTCTGGAGGCGTGGTTGGCAGCATGCAGGGCTTGTTGCAGCCTTCCACTCCGCAAGTGCAAACGTGCAGGGCTGAGCAGGTGCTGGAGGTGCTTGCTGGCAGCCTCCACATTGCCCTGATTGAGCAGGTTCTCGGCCTGCATGGTGCTCAGGCGTTCCTGTTCCTCGGGGCTCTGGGCCAGAGGTGCTGCCTGTTCCAGCAGGGGTTGGGCCTGCGCCGGGTTCACGGTGTCCAGATACACCTGTGCTTCCCCCAGCAAGCCTTCAAAGGTCGGGGCTTGTCGGTAGGCTGCGGTGGCCTCTGGGTAACGGGAGGCGTGCCTCAGCACATCCCCTTGCAGCACGTATAGAAACGGAAAATCTGCAAACTGCCCCGAGAGCAGGTTCAGGGCGCGGCCCACCAGACGGGTGCGGCCTTCGCGCAGCCAGCGTTTGCCATGTTGGCACAAAATCCCGGCTGCCCTTTGAAGGTTTCCAGAGAGCAAATGGGCATTCAGAGCGTTCCTGAAGCGTTCGCGTTTCTCGTAAGCAGCTGCCCCTCTGGCTGCAATGTGCTGCTGTTCCTCTTCTGGCAGGGTGTTGCGCAGGTGGGTGCGCAGGAGGGGATGGGCCTGATAAGCCCCACTGGCATCCCGGCTTAAGAACGTCCCAGAGCGGGCCAGCGTTTCCAGAAAATTGCGGGAAAGCGGCTCTTCAAGGGCCTCTTCCATGATCTCTGGAGTGAGCACCTCAAAGACACTGCTGCGCCTCAGGAAGCTCTGCAAAGCGGTGTCCAGAGGTTCCAGCACCTCCTGCGCCACGTAAGCGAACAGTTCGCCCAGTCCTGCCCCACGCAATTCCAGGTCTTCCAGCGTGCGCGGAGTGACCCGGCCACTGGAGAGGGCCTGCACCAGATACCGGGCAGCAATCGGCCAGCCTTCGGTGACATTGATGCAAAGTTGAATTTCGGCAGGGGAGAGGGAAACCTGCGCCTGATGCAGCAGGGCCATGAATTCCTGCGTGCTGAAACTGAGTTCATTCGAACTGACCACCCCGAGGTCCCCCGAAGCCCGACTTCGCACCAACTCGGGCAGGTTGAGGGGCCTGCGGGTGCCCAGAACCACCCGGTTTTGCTCCAGCAGTTTGCGCACCACCCCTTGCAGGGGGCTCTCGGGCAGGTGCTGGGCTTCGTCCACGATCAGGGTGATGTCCTGCTGGAGCAGGGTGTCGATGAGCACATCCACCAGACGGTTCACCGGGGCTTGCTCTTCCAAGAGGTGAATCAGGCGGTCCCCCAATCCCAGCCTTTCCAACCCGAGGGCCAGAGCCCCCAGCAAATGAACAGGGGGCACGTCTTCGGTGTCCATGGTGTACCACAGGCACTTTCGGGCGTGGTACAGGCGGTAAAGCACACTGGTTTTGCCGTAACCTGCTGGGGCCTGCACCACACACAGCCGGAAACGCCCGATGTCTTGCAGCAGTTGAGGACGGTCCATCACCCCACGCAGTTGGGGCGGGCGGGTGCGGTGTTCAGCAATGTGATCGCGCCACATGCCCCTTCACCTTGCCGTCCAGCCCAGATCCAGATTCAGCACCGATCCGGTCATGCCCCACGCGGCTCTGGAAGCCACATAAGACACCAGAGCTGCCACATCCTCGGGTTCCAACAGGTGTTTGATGGCTGCGGGTTCCAGCATCACTCTGGACACAACCTCTTCAATGGGCAGGTTGCGGGTGCGTGCCTGATCGGCAAGTTGTTTGTCCACCAGAGGGGTCCTGACGTAAGCCGGACAAATCGCATTCACGGTGATGCCGGTTTCCGCCCCTTCGAGGGCTGCCGTGCGGGTGAAGCCAATCAAACCATGTTTGGCGCTGATGTAAGCACTTTTGAAGGGACTTGCCACCTGTCCATGCACCGAAGCAATGTTGATGATGCGCCCACGCCCGGACCTTCCCAGCAAATCCCAGCCGTAACGGGAGAGCAGAAATGGAGCGGTGAGCATCACATGCAGCATGGTGTCCCAGGTGTCCTCGGGGAAGTCCTTGATGGGGCTGATGTGCTGAAACCCGGCGTTGTTCACTAACACGTCCAGACCGCCCAGTTCGGTGGACACCATCTCAATGGCTTTTTTGCACGCTTCACGCTCTGCCAGATTGGCCGGAATGAACAGGACACCTGCTTCTTGGGCCACCTGACGGTTTTTGTCGGTGTCCAGATCCAGAGCGGCCACGGTCATGCCGTCTTGCTGCAACCTGCGAACAATGCCCAGTCCGATGCCACTGGTGCCTCCAGTGACCAGTGCAATGGTGGTGGTCATGCTTTCACTATAGGCTCTGGGGTGCACAGTGGTGTTACAGTTTCAGGGTCAGCGCAAAGTCACTGTCAGGCCATGCCAACACCAAGAGCCATCAGCCGTCAGCAATAAGGACAGTTTTCTGGCTGCTTTTTGAACGGAAAGTCTGAGTGGCTTTCCGTTTGTGGCTTTTTGTTTTGCTGTTTGCAAAAGCCTTTTGGTGAGCTTTTTGCTGAAAGCTGAGGGCTGATCGCTGAACGCTTTTTCAAGTGACATGCCAAAAGCCAGATTTTGCGCTTACCCTGGGGGCTTTTGTGGCATTTGACGGAAGAACAAAAGGCTGTTTCTCTGGTCGAGGTTTTTTGAACTGAGAGGATGCCAAGGAACCTCTCAGTTCATGGATCAACGCAGTAAAGCTTATTGGGCATCAGGTGCGTTGATCGGCCACTTGCACATTCTTGGAGAACAGGGCAGCCACCAGAGCCAGCAGCACCACCAGACCAAGCCCCCACGTCAGGGTGGTCAGGTGGGCCAGAAACCCGATGACTGGCGGGCCAAGCAGGAAACCGGTGTAACCCATGGTGGCCACGGCAGCCATGGCGATGCCGGGATGCACGCCGGGGAATTTTCCTGCTGCGCTGAATGCAACAGGAAAACCGCTCGACAGGCCCCATCCGACAGCTGCAAATCCCAGCAGGGCAGCCCACGGTTGAGGAATCAAAAGCCCCATCAGCAAACCCATTGCAGCCACCAGACAGCCACTGCCCACCAGCATCACTGCACCCATGCGGGCACGCATGTTGTCCCCGAGCACCCTTCCCAGCACCATGGCAACCGAGAAGGCCAGATAACCTGCGGTGGCGGTGGCTTCGGTGGTCTTGAGGGTTTCCTTCAGATACACAGCAGACCAGTCCCCAATGGCCCCTTCTCCGATGGCCACGCAGAAAATCACGATGCCCAGCCCGAGCAGTTTGCGAGGCGGGGCAGCAAACACTGGGCCTTGTTCACCAGAGCCGGGCAGCTTGAGCAGCATGGGACGCACCACAAAAGTGAGCAGCATCGAGAAAAGGGACACCCCAAGGAAGTGCATTTGAGGATCAATGTTCAGTTTGGCCATCAAGCCGCCCAGCAGGGCTCCAGCGATGCCTCCCACACTGAAAAGGGCGTGAAAGCTGGACATGATGGGTTTGTGGTAACGGTTTTCCACTTCGACGGCGTGGCTGTTCATGGCGACATCGGTGCCTCCATTGCCTGCACCCAGCAGCAACAACAGCAAGGTCAAGCCGATCAGGTCCTGTGCCAGAGTGACCAGAGGCAACGCCACCGCCATGAAGGTGATGCCCACCCAGGTGGGCATCCGGGAGCCAAAACGGGAAGTGGCCCATCCAGAGAGGGGAAAGGCCAGCAGTGCCCCCACTGCCACCCCGAGCAGGGCCACCCCCAGCTGGGCTTCATTGAGGTTCAGGTGTTCTGCCACGGCAGGAATGCGGGACACCCAACTGGCAAACAGCAAACCCAGCAGAAAAAACACGGTTGAGACGGCAAGACGTGCGTTGACCGTCTGGCGTTCCAGAGGAAGGGGTGCGTTCTGCATGGTTGAACTTATCTGCCTGTCACGGCACTTTGATGCCGTTGCATGAAGGGCAGGATGTCCGTGAAATCCCGGAACACTTTTGCAGCCCCTCGGGTTTGCAGGACCTCTGGTGT
This sequence comes from Deinococcus misasensis DSM 22328, assembly GCF_000745915.1. Lineage (NCBI taxonomy): Bacteria > Thermotogati > Deinococcota > Deinococci > Deinococcales > Deinococcaceae > Deinococcus > Deinococcus misasensis. The sequence continues at coordinate 39,432 of NZ_JQKG01000032.1, read as the reverse complement.
GGTGGTGGTTCCGAGGGCCAGCACGGTGCATCCCGCAGCCACCGCGGCTGCGGTTCCTGCTGGAGAATCCTCATGAACCAGCACCTGAGCAGGGGTGAGCCCCAGTTGTTGAAGTGCGAGGTGGTAACAGGTGGGATCGGGCTTGCCTTTTTCGAACAGTTCAGAGGTGATTTGCACTGCAAAAGTGTCTGTCAGCCCGAGGGCCTGAAGCACAAAATCCACATTGGGCCGGTCTGCTCCTGTGACCAGAGCCACTTGCAGGTTCTGCTCTTGCAACCAGTTCAGGTAGGCTTTCAGCCCCAGGGTGGGTTCAAGGCTTCCTCTGGCGAGGTCCCGATAGGTGGATTCTTTGAGGTGGTGAAAGTGCTGCACTTCTTCCTCGGGCACTTCACGGTTCAGCAGCACTTGCAGGATTTCGCTGTTTTTGCCTGCATGGATGCGCAGGTCTCCCTCGGGGATGTCGATTCCATACTGCTGCCCTGCGGCCTGTCTCCAGGCCAGTTCATGGAAGGGGGTGTTCTGGGTCAGTACCCCGTCCATGTCAAAGAGCACTGCTCTCAAATCGGCAAATTTCGGCAAGATCTCGTTCATGGGAACCATTGTACGACAAAAAACGCAAAAACCTGCAAACTCCTGCATTTTTGCTACAATGAACTTGCCCATGTTTGCCGAAGAGCGCCGAAAACGCATTCTCGATGACCTGATCCGTCTGGGTCGGGTCACCGTTCAAGACCTTGCCAGCCACCTGCAGGTCTCTGAAGACACCATCCGCCGTGACCTCAAACACCTTGCAGACCACGGATACCTGCAAAAAACCCACGGTGGGGCCGTGATGCTTGACACCCCACGCCTGACCTACACCCAGAGGGCCAGCGTGCTCAGCACCAACAAAGTCCGCATCGGTCAAGCTGCAGCCCGCATGATCCAACCCGAGCAAACCGTGTTCATCGACGCAGGCAGCACCACCCTCGCTGCTGCCCAAGCCCTCTCTGAACAGGACTTGCACCTCACTGTCATCACCAACTCCCTCGAAGTGGCCCACTGCTTCGAACACAAATCCACCGTGCAACTCATCGTCACCGGGGGGCTCTGGAACCAGACCCTGAGGCACTTCCACGGGCACACCTGCGTGCAAACCATTCAGGAATTCCGCGCCGATGTGGCCTTGATTGGCGCAGCAGCCCTGCACCCCACCGCTGGAAACACCACCCCCTATCAGGAAGATGCTCTGGTCAAACGGGCGATCTTTTCCAGCAGCATCCGCAGAATGGTGCTCACCGACCACACCAAACTCGGGCTGGTGTCCTCCAGTTTCATTGCGCCCACCTCTGAGATTGATGTGCTGGTCACCGATGGGAACCTGGAAGGGTGGCAGGAGTGGGTGCCTGAAGTGGTGCTGGCTTGATTGGCCATCATTCCGTCATTTGGAATGTTCATCTCCAGAAGGGCAAAACCTCGCAGAGGATTGACACCCAAGGTTCAATCCAACATCTTCAGGGACCAAAACAAAACCAGAGGCTTCCGAATGTTAACGGGTAAGCCTCTGGAGTCAGTTGGGTGATGGTCTCAAGGACACATGTGGGTGGTCAGGTGGTTTGATCACAGCAGGTGGGCAGAAAGCGGTTTTCACAGCTTCTTGCATCAGCAGGTGGTGCAAGGCTTGGCAGGATCGGTTTGGGTGGAGTAGGTGGTGCTGTTGGGGCCCTGACCGTTGTTCTGGCCGGGTTCAGCAAAAGCGGCTGGGTTTCCCAGAATGGCCAACACTCCCATCAGAATCATCAGTTTTCTCTTCATGCATCGAGTTTACCCAAAGAAGCTGAAGCCAACCGGGGAAATGCCTTACTCTTTTCTTTATCTTTCCTGTGGATCAAGTGGGCATCCAGCACATTTGCCACAACCACTGCAGGTTGTCCCAGAGCCTGAACCCACACAGGTGTGATGGTGTGAAGGGGCCAAATTTGGGATTGATGGAAAGCCTGACCCTGTTCAATCCGCAGGCAGCTCTGGGTGGCCTCCTGCAACAGGACGGATTCCTGAGACACCACATGCAGGGCATAAGGGGTGAAGTGCTGCATCCAGCGTGCCACCCAGTGTTGTGCAGCTTCACTCAGGCGTGGAAAGCCTGCAGCAAAGTCCTGTTGGTGCCTCTGGAAGCTTTCCAGGTTTTCTTGCTGTTGGCGAATCTGGATTTCCATTTGACAGACGGGGTGCAAAAGGGCCAGTTGCAAGATGCCGTTGGTGGGTGCAGGAACACCATCTCCCAGCACCTCCAATGCTTCAGGCTGACCGGTCAAACCCAGAGCCAGAGCAAAAGCGTATTGCACCATCTGCCGGACAATTTCGTTGGCTTCGGGGTCCAGATGGATGCTCTGGATGTGTGCCAAAAGCTGCTGGATGCTTGAATCTGCAGGCGACTGCGTGTAAAGCATCTGTGCATCACACAGGCTGCGCAATTCTTGCAGGGTGTGCAGCACCTCTCCCAGTTTGTAGAGGGTGATCTCTGGAGGGTACTGAACCGGTTTTCCCGACCATTTTCCGAGGCTGGCGGTGCACAGGGCATGCCTTGCCCAGTCGGACAGACCGTCTTCGCCCCAGCCCAAGAGCCAATGCAGCAAGGTCAGGTAGGACATGCTGTACTCGGCAATGGTGGCACTGGCCGGAACGTCCCTTAAAACATCCCGGTAGGTGGTGGCTGCTTTCTCCAGCTTGTTGTTGAACAAGTCCCTGCGGGCAAATTCTACCACTGCCACACTGCGGGTCAAGCGGTCGCCCAGCAGTTCGGACAGACGCACGGCTTCAGAGAATTCTCTGGCGGCCGAGTCGGTCATGTTGAGGGTCACGAAGGCCGCACCCCTCACGATGTGCATGCGGGCTTTGGCTTCCATGTTGGTGGGTCTGGCATTGAGGGGCCAGGTGACCGGATACCGGGTGATGATGCGCCTGAGTTGGGTTTCGTCCACTTCTCGCACCAGCAAAGCCAGGTACCACGCCAAACAGAGGGGTTCTGAAAGGTGGGGTGCCAGCAGGATTTTGGCCTCTTCAGACATCCCGAGGCGAATCAAGATCCTTGCCCTTCTGGCCTCGCGGATTTCGCTGAAAGGCAAGGTTTCCAGTGCTGTCAGCAGTTCGGTCAGGTTCCCTTCCCGTTCGCACTGGGTGTACAGGTGCAGGTAATCCACAGGTGAGTGAATCAGTTGACCCAGTTGCGCAAGAGACGGAAGAGACATGGTTATCCTCAATGTAACAGGTGAGCATGAAAAAAAACGTGCATTAAGAAATCCTCTAGAACGGCTTAAAAAAGCCAGCATTTTTTCAGTGGATTGCACGTTCCAGATGCTGTTTCAGCCTCACTTCAACTGAGATCCATCTCACATGAGTCTCAAATGAGACAACTGTCAAGAATGGAAGAAAGGGATGTGCTGACCATGGGCCAACCTGCCGTTTTGTGGACATGAACTCAGGCGTTCCAGAGGATCTGGCACCTGTTCACCTTCCATGATTCAAAAATGATTCTGCATGCAGAAGGGGTTTTTCGTGGGCTTGTGCTTGTTGGATGGGGTTGTGGGTTGCCATTCATCCACCCATCCTTTGCAAAAAGCCTTCAGGCTGTCCAGTTCTCCGGGAAAACCCAACCATGCTTTGACCATGGAGGTCTTTCTAACCTGTATCCAGAGCAAAGGACATTCTTCAAGAAGATCCTGCCTTTCAAACCACATCACAGACCGTCCATTGCGGTCACAGGAGAACACCATGAACCCAGACCTTTACCCCAACAGCATCGCTCACCTGATTTCCAACTTTGATGGAGCCGTTTTGCTTCCCCACATGGAAGAATTCACGGCCACCTCCCGAATCTGGAACAACGCTGAACAGGCCACCCCTGCACTGGTGGTGCGTCCACAGAACACCGAAAGCGTTGCTCTGGCCCTGCGTTTTGCCCTCGGACAGGGGATGCCTGTGGCGGTTCGCTCTGGAGGTCACAGCCCCGCAGGTTTTGGTACCGTGCAAGACGGCATGGTGATCGACACCTCTGGCCTGAAAACCTTCGAAGTGGATCCTGCCAGTGCCAGAGTTACCCTTGGCGCAGGCTGGACCTGGGGTGAGGTCGCCGAAAAACTCGAAGCACACGGCCTTGCCATCACCGCTGGAGATACCGGAACGGTGGGTGTGGCTGGACTCGCTCAGGGGGGAGGCATCGGTTGGATGGTCCGCAAGCACGGCCTGAACGTCGACCGTTTGCTGTCCGTTGAACTGGTGACCCACTCGGGCGAAGTGGTGCGTGCCTCCCAGACCGAAAACCCCGAGCTGTTCTGGGGCCTCAAAGGGGCCGGGGCCAATTTTGGCATCATCACCCGGCTGGAATACCAGGCCCACGAAGGTGGTCTGATTTACGCCGGAATCGTGTTTTACCCTGGTCTGGAAGCCGAACATGTACTCACCGAATACGCCCGACTGGCCCAGATGGCCCCAGAGGACCTCACCACACAGGTGATCCTCATGCCTGCCCCTCCTGCCCCATTCGTTCCTGCCGAAGCCGTGGGCAAACCCGTGGTGGGCATCGTGGGTTGCTGCACCGGAGACCTGCAAGTGGCCGAAAAAGTGTTCCAGCCTTTCCGCGAACTGGGTCATGCCGTTGCAGACCTTTCAGGGGTGATGCCTTACACCGGACTCTTTCACCTGATGGCTGCTGGATCAGAACAGGGACACTGTCACACGGTCCGCTCGGGCTTCATGAAAGAACTGCACCCGGATTTCATTCCAGCTCTGGTGAAAGCCTGTGTGCTGGAAATGGCCCCCACCCAACTGGTGCAACTCAGGGTGCTGGGTGGCAAAATGGCCCGCATCCCCTCTGGCAGTGCTGCTTTTGCCCACCGCGACAAGAACTTCTTGCTGCTGGTGTCCAACATGTCCCCCTCCAGAGAGCACCTGCCTGACCTCTGGTACGAAACCGAACGCATGTGGACGGCCCTTGAACCTTTCATGGGCGGAATGTACGGCAATTTCGCCAGCAGCCGTGAAGCCTACAAAGTGCAGGAAACGTACGGCCTGACCCATCTGGAACGCCTGTCTGCCCTGAAAGCCCAGTACGATCCGCAAAACGTCTTTGCCCGCAACATGAATGTGCCTGCTGCCCGCAGTGTGCTGCAACTCTGAACCCGCACAAAAAAGGACCGCAACTTTTTCAGGTTGCGGTCCTTTTTGGGTTGGAATCAGTCCATGTCGCCTTCGGCGTAAAGCTCATCCAGAATGGCCTGATAGTGGCCTTCCGCAGTGCGGCTGTCCCACTCGTCAAAGAGGGTGTAGGTGTCGTCTCCACCCTGCACCGTGGCGGTTTTGGCTGGAGAGTAAGGACCGGCAAGGCCAGCGTACTCGACGCCATCCTCATCGGTGAATTTGAACAGGTAGTAATCGTTCAGGGTGTCTTCGTCCTGACGGGTGAATTTCTGCACGAACTCAATGTTCTCGGGTTCATAACCGAGGTAATCCGAACCAATCAACAGGTTGGTCAGGTCCGAAGTGGCCAGAGCCTGCTGGTTGCGGTAAGCCTGAGGGAACAGGTCAAGCCTCTCTGCATCTTCGAGGTACTCGTACAGGGTCCAGCGCATTTCGTTGCTGGCTGCGATGTTCTCAAAGACCTCTGAGGGCACATTCTGTTCGTTGTAGACCAGAGAAATGGCAGCCCAGGCTTGCAGGTGGGGGTCTTTGAATTGCAGGGCTTCTTTCAAGACCGCATCCCCGGTTTTGGTTTTCATGAAACCCACCATGTCCAGCATGATTCCGCCCAGGTACCGGTCGGTGTTGTAGGGTTCTGCCCAGCGCCATGCAATTCCAGAGTCCTGCTGGGCTGCTTTCAGTTTGGCGGACAGGACTTTGTAGTCGTTCAGGATGGTTTTTTCGTGTTTGCGGATGTCTTCGCTGGTCAGTTCTTCGTCGTACAGGTAAGACAGGGCCAGATCGTAAATGTCAAACTGCAATTTGGGGAATTTGGTGTACTTGAACAGCTCTGGAATCAGCAGGTCCGCGACCCCTTCCTGATTTTTCAGGTTGCGGATGGGCAGGCTGTCCAGAGAAGCTGCATGTTTTCCAACCAGACCCAGATAGGTTTTCAGGGCGGTGGTGTTTTTTTCCAGTCGGGTCAGCACATCCAGCGCGAACCACTTGCCATCGGCATCCAGTTTGGGAAACACATTGACAATGGGCTTGATCATGGAAGGCTTGGGGTCATACCGCAAAAAAGAGATCAATTCTGCGCTGACGCTGTATTCTCCAGTGGCCTCGTATTTCTGGGCTGCTGCGTCCAGCACCTTCAGGCTTTCTTTTTCGGTGAAGCCTGCATCGGCCATGTCTACCAGTGCATCAAGGGCTTTTTCTCGGGTTTCTTTGCTGGTGCTTTTCAGGTCCTTGAGCAGGGAATCCACCGAGGCAGCACTTGCTGCGCCAGAGAGCAGGACGACGGTCAGGAGCCATTTAAAATGTAATTGTTTCATCACGGATTCATCCTATCAAAAGAAAACGGCAAACAGCAGGGAAAACCAGCTTAGGACCACCCCAGTTGATCTTGCCTATTGCAAGAAAGCTTTTTGATGGGTGGTTGCCTGACCTTGAGGCTGCAAAGGCCCCTGCAAGAAGTGCTGGATCCACTTTGCCATAGGCTCGGGTTCATCTTCAGGGACCAGCACTTTGCTGTGCTCCATCCAGACCAGTTCGCTCTGGGGAAGTGCTCGATGCAGCCTTTCTCCCAGATGTGTTCCAAACAGGGGGTCTTTCTTGCCCCAGAGGATCAACACGGGTTTCTGAAAGCGGGACAGTTGTTGGGTGACCTCCAGCATGTCTTTCTTGCGCACCCCAGCGAAGGCTTTTGCCAGATCCCGGCGCACTGCTTTGCTCCGGATCATGGGTTTCAGGTAAGCGGGCAAAAGTTCCAGGCGGGTCTGGCTCATGTCTCCCATGGTGGTGGGCAGGGCAGCCAATCCCGGAATCCGCATCATCAGGGCCATTAGGTCCATGAAACCCGGCCATCTGGAGCAAGACACCAGATATTCAAACCGTCTGGGCGGAAACACCTCAAAAGCGTCGCAATTGCTCAGCACCACTTTTTCAATGCGCTCAGGGCACTGCACCATCAAAAACTGACTGAATGCCCCTCCGGTGTCGTTGGCAATCAGGGTCACCCGGTCCAGCTTCAAGAAATCCATGAACTGCACGATCAAGCGCACCACCCCCTGAGGGCTCAGGTCTGCATCTTCGGGCATGGGCAGGGTGTGGCTTCCAATCGGCAACAGGGGCACGATGCAGCGGTAACGGGTTTCCAAAGCTGGAACCACTTTCCTCCAGAGCCGGTGGTCCACCATCATGCCGTGCAAAAACAGCAGCACGGGGCCAGAGCCGGAATCCTGATACTGGATGGAACCTGCGGGCAGCACAGCGGTTTTCAGTTCTTTCATGGGTCCAGTGTGCAAGACCCCTGCCCAAAAGACCAGAAAAATTTTTTCTTGTCAGGTGTCTCTGGAGACCGGAATGTAACTCAGGATCCTCGGGTAATCGAGCTCACCCAGCAAGGTGTAGGTCAGGCGCAGTTGCAAGGTTTCACCTGACGCCATCTGCAAATGCAACAGGTGTAGGGGGCTGAGGGGCACCTCTGCATGGTCTTCAGAGGCATGTTTCCAGAGTTCAGGGAAAACGGGAAGCTGCATCAGTTGCTGCACGCACAACTGGAACCACTCTTCTTGCAGGGCAAACGGGTTTTCACGCAAAAAAGTGAGCACATCTCTGCGGGCTGCTTCCTTCCAGATTGCAGTGCCTCCGCAAAACAGGGGATAGAGGGGCAAATTCGGATCAAAAGTCAGGTGCAGCACATGCCTTTTTTCCAGAGGCAGCTTCTCAAACTGCTGCTGGTCCAGTTGAAACAGCTGCAAAACCGCTGCATTCACCCCATGGATGGTCCAATCCCGCGTGATCAGGATGGAAGGCCACGGCATCAGGTGAAGGGTTTCAAAACCCACTTTCAGGGCGTCTTGCAACTCTGAACCGGTCAGATAAAGGTTCAGTGGGGCATAACCCGCAGACACCAGCAACTGGTTGCGTTCCGTCAAATTGCACTCAAAGTAATCTGCAAGGTCCAACACCTGATTGCGCCTCGGGGGATTGCGAACCACACCCCTCAGTAGAGCCTTGTAAGAGCTGTAGGACAGGTCGCACAACTCATCACGGGTCCATTGCTTGAACAGGTGCACTGGCCCGGCCTGCCTTCTTTTCAGCAGGCTTTCACAGGTTTCCGCGAAAACCTTGCACTCTGGAGCCACCTGCTGAAGCAACGTCATGGCTCCAGTGTAATGCACGATCAACAGAGGCAGTGGGTAAATTTACAGCCAGAGCCGCCAAAAAGAGAAAAAATCAAGCCTGAAATTTCTGGCGCTGGGACTTCTGGTGGTTGCAGGTGGGCTCTGGTGGATGCACTCTGTACAAAGGCAAGCCACCGATGCGACGTTCAAACGTCTGGTGCAGTCTGGAAAAGTGGCCCGCACCCATCCCACCATCACCAACGTACAGGTGAAAACACCAGAGGGTGAAGTGCTTCATGACCGAAAGGCAGGCATCAACCGACTGCCAGAGGGAAGAAAACCTCCTCTGGAATGACGTTTGCAATGAAATTCCCCCCTGAAACCAGAGGGGAATCGATCCAACAAACCTTTTTTGAAACCTTTATTTGGCAGCCTGATACCAGTTGCGGTCCCAGCGGTGCCCGTGCAATTTCTGCACCTGCTCGGCAGGGAGGCCCTGACCGTCTGCCAGCAGCACATTGCGTTCCACATTGCCCACGCTGCGCATGCCCACAATCACTGTGGAAACCGCTTGGTGGGACAGCACGAACCGCAGAGCGGTCTCTGGAAGTTGCGCAGTCGAGATCCCGAGGTCCTGCTCAATGGCCCGCAGGTGTTCTTGCAGTTCCTGCTTGCGGTTGCCTCCGAAGTAATGGTGGCGCCAGTCCCCTTCGGGGAACTCGGTTTCGGGGGTGATTTTGCCGGACAAGGCCCCTTCATCGAGGGCCACCCGCACAATCACGCCGATGTTGTGGGCAAGGCAGGCGTCCAGCAAGCGGTCTTGCGGGCTCTGGTCAAACACGTTGTAAATCACCTGCACGGACTCCACCAGACCGGATTCGATCAGACGGATGGCGTTCTCGGGCTGGTGGTCGTTGATGGAAATGCCGAAGTGGCGGATTTTCCCGTCTTTTTTCAGTTGGGTGATGGCGTCCTGCCAGTCTCCCTGATCGGTCCATGCATCGTCCCACACGTGGAATTGCTGCACGTCAATGTGGGGAAGCCCGAGGTTTTTCAGGCTCTGTTCGGTGCAGGCAATCACATGCTCGGCAGGGAAAGCGTCACTGGCCGGAATGCCTTTTGGGGCAGGCCAGATCAGGTTTTTGGGGGGGATTTTGGTGGCCACCAGCACATGGGGGTGTTCACGGACGATTTCTCCAACCAGTTTTTCACTGTGCCCGTCGCCGTACCCCAGAGCGGTGTCGATGAAGTTTCCGCCCAGTTCCACGTAACGCCTCAGGGCATTCAGGCTTTCGTTGTCGTCTGCGCCAATCCACATGCTCTGTCCGATGCCCCAGGCCCCGTAACCGATTTCGGTGACTTCAAGGCCGGTGCGTCCCAGCGTTCTTTTGTGCATGTTGTGTTCCTCCTGTACCGTTATACCTGATCGGTCTTGCAAGGTTTGTGGCAATGGGGAAGATGTGCAGAAGGGGCAGGGTGTTTCAGGCCCTTCAAATGATGGGCAATAAGGAACTTCACAAGGGGTCAAACCATGATCCTGTTTTACAGTGGAGGCATGATGGAACATCGATTTGAAATCACTCTGGGAGAGGCTTTGCCTTTTGATCCAGACCAGCCACATTCGTCTTGTCCCATGTGGTTGACCCTGAATGACAGGTGCTATCCCAACCAAGGTTGGTGGGACAATCCGGGGATTGTTCTGGGCTGGTGGGCGAATGCGCTTTTAACCCTTCATGGAAGCAAATCGGCCACCTTTGTTTTCATGGAAGGCCCTTACTGCTTGAGGCTGGAAAAGAAAGAGCATGGCATTGAAGTGACTCCAGAGGATTGGGCTGAAGGCATTTTGGTGTCTTGGAAAGATCTGGTTCGTGAAATCAGCGAAAAAGCGAGGTTCTTTGCGCCCTTTTTTGAAGCCAAACCCCAATTGCAAAAGGTGGGAACAGGTTTGAGGGAAGCTGTCGACACGCTTGAAGCTTTGCCAGACCTGAAACTTGGAACCAAAAAGACAAAGCCATGATTGCTGGTTTTCAACCTCAAGTTGAGCTTCAAGTCAAGCTTCTGGGCCACATGCCATATGATCAGATATGCCTAAAAGTGCTTTCTGGAAGCGTGACCTGCTCTCCTTTTTACGTACTGGGACAACCAGAAATTTAAACTTGTGCTTGACTGTTGAAGACCTTGAGGCCCTTTTTGGAGGTATTGCCTATCAGGTTGATCAAAATCTTTATGGGTTTGTGGATGAAACGGTGGAAGTGGTGTTTTGGGGTGGGCAGGTTGAATCGATTCGCTTCAAATGGATGCAGGAACCAGAGTCCAAGTGGGCGTCATGGTTTCCTCCTGCCTGACATTTGACGATGGTGCGTGTCTTGAAATGGTTGATCAGAGCAAAGGTTCCTTTTGCCGTATGGTATTGGGATGTTTACGGAGTTGGGGTTCACCTGACTGGCCATGGTGGGCTCTTGCAGTTCGATGATCAGGGGCGTCTGCTCATGATTGCTTACTACAGAAATGCCAGCAAAGGAATGGCCAAACCAAAACGGATGCTTCACTTTGTGCCTTCTAAAAGGATATCAAAAACCCAGTCTCAATTGACCAAATGCATGCCCAGCTGTTGTGGTGGTTTGTTGTCTCAATCCTGCTCGGGTTCCTGAATCGGCAATTGAACCACTGCCACAGTGCCTTTGCCCACTTCGCTTTCCAGCCAGATGTGTCCTCCGTGCTGCTCCACAATCCAGCGGGCAATCGGAAGCCCGAGGCCGGTCCCTCCGGGGTCTTCTCCACGGTGGCGGCTCTGGTCTGCACGGTAAAACCGTTCAAACACCCGTTCCAGATCCTGAGGGGAAATGCCGTATCCGTTGTCCTGAACGCGCAGTTCTGCGCAGTTTTGGTTGCGTTGCAAAGCCAGGTGGACCGTTCCCCCTTCCGGGGTGTACTTCAGGGCGTTTTCCAGCAAGATCAAGGTGAGTTGCTTCAGGCGGTCGCTGTCCCCTTCGAGGGTGATGTGCTCCAGAGGCCCGAGCGTTATGGTGTGGTGTTCAGAAACACGTTCGATTTGTTTCCATGCGGCCTGCACCACCTGATGGAGTTCCAGTTCATCGGAGCGCAAAACGGCGCCTGCGTCCCCTCGGGCGAGTTGTAGCATGTCATTCACCAGACGCCCGAGGCGGGTGGCTTCACGCTGCACATCAGAAAGGATTTCTTTTTTGTCCTGCTCGGGGATGTGGGGAAAACGGGTGAACATGTCGAGGTTGCCCTGAATGGCGGTCAGGGGGGTGCGCAACTCGTGTGCTGCGTCTGCGATGAAGCGCTTCTGAACCTGCATCAGTTCACGCAACTTGCGTTCGCTTTCCTGAAGTTGATCAAGGGCCTGCACCCTTTCGGTGATGTCCATGATGATGCCCGTGAACAGATAAGCTGTGCCATTGTCCCGGTAGTGGAAGCGGCCCCTTGCCATCCGGTGGTGGTGGTCGGTGATGCCTTTCACCCGGAAGGACACCGAGTAAGGCACATGGTTTTCAAGGGCGTGGCTGATGTTTTCCATCACACGGCTCTGGTCGTCTTCGCGCAGGGCATCGTAAAAAGCTTCAATGCGCCCAGAGAATTCGGAGAGGGGAACGCCCATCAATTCAGCGGTTTTTTCATCCCAGAACAGATTCCCTGTCGGCATGTCCCATTCCCAGTAGCCCACTTCTGCGGCTTGCAAGGCAACGTTCATGCGGCGTTCGGTGGACACAATCTGGTGCAGCATTTTGCTGGATTCGATGATGCTGGAGGCCACATGGGCAAACTGCATCAACATGATTTCATCGAGTTCGGTGAACTCCCCTTCGTACTTGTCGCTGAGCTGGATCAACCCGAGGTTTTTGCCGTCCCTTCCGATCAAGGGCACCGCAAGCCAACCCCGCATGGGCGGGTGGGTGTCCTGATGCTCGCTGAAATTTCGCCATCTGGGATGGGACTCCAGTTCGCTCTGGGACAGGCGCATGGAACGGTTGTTTTCGCAGACCATCACGTAAATGCCTTTGCCTGTGGGAGGAGGATCAAAATCCCGGTACTCGGCATATTTCTCGCTCAGGGACAGGGCAGAGAGCATCTGTTCCCAGTTCTGGTTTTCAGACAGACTGGTGACCGCCTGATGCGCCCCGATGATTTCACGGGCAGCATCGGTGATGGTCTGGTGGATGGCGTCCATGCTGGTCTCGGGGTAGAGCAAGCGTGGCAATTCGGCCATGCGCTGCATCTGGGAGATCTGGTGTTCCAACTCTTGCTGCAATGCCTGTTCCAGCAGCATGTTGCGGGCCGTGACCACCACCGTTTCACCGTGGGTTTGCCACGTCAATTCCATCTGAAACACCTGTCCCCCGATGGCCTTCTGGGGAACACGCAATTGCCCCTCTGGTTTTTGACCGAAGTCCTCCAGAGGGGCAAGGGTGAAGTCCTGCAAGGCAAGGTTTTGAAATTCCGTCAGGGTCCAGCCGTACTGCTTCACTGCCTGTGGATTGGCCGACATCACCTTGCAGGTCGAGGCATGCACGAGCAGCATCGGACAGGTGTGACGCTGAAAAAAGTCATCAAAAGAGAAACTGGATTGTGCCAGAGCAGAGACAGGATTGGACATGGAACCTTTCAGGAATGCAAATTGCACACAAATTTTACCCTGTTCATTTTAAGGCACCCCTCTGGAAACAACTGAAGGCAAAGCTTCAATGGACCAAGGTCAATGCAAAGTTGCTGTTCGGGCGATGCCAGCATCAAGAGCCGTCAGGGTTCAGCATTCAGCTTTCAGCCGTAAGGAAAGTTTTCTTGCTTCCTCTTGAGTCTCAAAACCAGAGTGGGCTTTCACTTTTCTTCTGTGGATCTTGCTGTTTATGAAAGCAAAAGACCCCAGTGATGTGCTGGCTTTTGGGGTCAAACTTTCAAAGGTGCGAACGAGACATCCCTTGTCTGTAGGACTGACCCTCTCTGGATTTCAAGATCCCTTTGCTCTTGCTGATTCACTGTACGTGGATTTGCCTGCACACCTTCACATCCCGGCCTTTCAGAATGATGGATCCTGAGAGTTCTTCGTCCAGCAGCAGATCATGCAGATGCAGGTCACGCAGATCCACGGTGATTTTTGTCGGTTTGTGGTTCAGCAGGAACACGTAATCCTTGCCGTCTTTGCTGCGCCGGGTGATTTCCAGACCTTCAGGCACCTCTGGCAGCAGTCCTGCAATGCCTTTCTCTTTGCACACATGCCGGATGAGCCCCTGCAAGAAGGTTTCCTCTGGACTGGTGGCCACGTAATACGCGGTGCCAGAGCCGTAAATGTGGCGGGTCAGTGCAGCCTGTCCTGCATAGAAATCCTCTCCATAAGTGGCGAGCACTTCCGCTCCATTCAGGCGCAAGAGGTCAAACAGGAGGTTGCATTCGTAACTGCCTTGCAGCTCACCCAGAGGGGCTTCCATCACCACACGGTTTTTTTGTGCTGGAGGCAGGGCGTCGATTTCTTCACTCCACAGCCCGAACACTTCACGCAGTGGGCCGGGTGCCCCTCCACGGAACACATGGTCGTTCACGTCTGCCACACCGGTCAGGAAACTGGACAGCAGGGTGCCTCCGTTTTGCACAAAAGCTGTGATGGCGTCCGTGTCCTCAGGGTGCAGCAAGTACAGGGTGGGTGTCACCAGCAGTTTGTACTTCGAGAGGTCAGATCCCGGTCCCACCACATCCACAGAAATTCCGTCCTGATGTAGAGCGCTGTAATAACGGGCCACCTGCTCCATGTAGTGCAGGTCCACACTCGGGCCAGCAGAATTTTCCAGCGCCCACCAGGTTTCCCAGTCGAACCACAGGGCCACCTCGCTCTGGAGTTCAGAACCCAGCAGCTCTGGACCCAGTTTCTGCAATTCGGCGCCCAGAGCCGCCACCTCTTTGAACACCCTCGTGTCGTTGCGTCCGGTGTGGTCGATGACTGCCCCGTGGAATTTCTCGCAGGCAGCCACCGATTGGCGCATCTGGAAGAACAGCACCGAATCCGCACCGTGTGCCACCGCCTGATAACTGCCCAGACGCATCGCACCGGGCCGTTTCACCCAGTTGTACGGCTGCCAGTTGGTCTGGCTGGGGGTTTGCTCCATCAACAGGAAACTCTGGCCGTTTTTCAGTCCCCGCATCAGATCATGCAGGAAACCCACATGGGCCGGAGGCTGGCTGGGTTGAGGGTAGCAATCCCAGCTCACCACGTCCATTTTCCTCGCCCACTCGCGGTAATTGTAAGGCCGGTACGCCCCCATCAGGTTGGTGGTGACAACAGCCTCTGGGATGTGCTTCTTGATGGCTTCATGCTCAAGGCTGTACACCTCCAAAAAGTTGTCCGAGCTGAAGTGGGTGAAATCCAGCACCAGAGGTTGCTGGCACATCCCCCGGTCCGACCACTGCACGGTGAGCTGGTTGGGCACCACCACCTGATCCCAATCGGTGAGGGTCTGGTTCCAGAAACGGGTGTTCCATGCACGGTTCAGCTCATCCAGCGTCTGGTAACGCTTTCTGAGCCACACCCGGAAGGCTTTTTCGCAGTTCTCGCAGTAACAGACCCCGGTGTACTCATTGGACACATGCCAGAGGGAAATCGCATCTTCATGTTGGTAGCGTTTGGCCAGTTCTTCTGCAAGCCTCGGGGCGAAACGGCGGTAAGTGGGGCTGGAAGGGCAAGAGTTGTGCCGGTCTCCAAACTTGCGTTTGCGCCCCTGAAAGTCCACCCTCAGGATGTCCGGATGCTTTGTGGCCATCCACGCCGGGTGTGCAGCAGTGCCCGTCCCGAGGCACACTTTCATGTCATTTTCTTTCAAAAGCCGGATGATGTCATCCAGCATCGCAAAATCGTAGGTGTCTTCATCGGGCTGCAACTGGGTCCACGAAAAAATGTTGATGGACAGCAGGTCAATTCCAGCCTCTTTGAACATTTCGATGTCTTGCAGCCAGACTTCACGGTCCCACTGCTCGGGGTTCCAGTCTCCGCCGTAAGGAATTTTGGGGATTTTCAGGTTGATCATGGTGCTCCTTGGTTTGAGAGAAGCGTTCAGCTGTCAGCCATCAGCGTTCAGCTTTGAAAGCCCTCTGGGGTTGGTGGGTTTGGGCGAGGCATGCCTCGCCCCTACAGGTCTCTTTGACGATTTCTGGTACGAATGACTGAACGCTCTGGGTTTTGTGTTGGGCGCAGCACGCTGCGCTCCTACAGTTCCCTTTGAAGATTCTTTGTTTGGATAGAGCATGTTGCTTTCTGTTCTTCCAAGGGCGAGGCACGCCTCGCCCCTACAGTTCCCTTTGAAGATTTTTATACGTGTGGGACGATGCTCTCGGCTCTCGGCTCTCGGCTCTCGGCTCTCGGCTCTCGGCAAAAGGGCGAGGCATCCCTAGCCCCTACAAAGCCTTTTGCCCCTCAAGCTGCCCTTCCAGAGCCCCTCCCAGCCTCACCTTCCGCCCTGCTTTCAAATCCATGCTTTTGCAAAAATGTCCGTGCTGCACAACCACCGTGCAATTCTGGGCTGAAAGAATTTGAGCAGAAACCAGTTTTCCATCCCGCCAGAGCAGGTCCACGGTCAGGTTTCCCCGGGCTTTCAGGCCCCGGACTTCTCCAGAGGCCCAGTGCTCGGGCAGGGCAGGCAGCAGGTGCAGCACGTCTCCGTGGCTTTGCAGCAGCATTTCTGAGATGGCAGAGGTGCCTCCAAAGTTGCCGTCAATCTGAAAGGGAGGATGGTCGTCCAGCAGGTTGGGCAACGTCGAGTGGGCCAGCAGTTTGTGCAGCATCTCGTAGGCTTTTTCGCGGTCTTGCAGGCGTGCGAACAGGTTGGCGGCCCATGCTGCGCTCCATCCGGTGTGTCCACTGCCGTGGTCAAGGCGTTCTTGCAGGGTGACCCGACTGGCCTGTTTCAAGTGGGCATCGAACAGGTCGGCAGGAAAAAGACCGTACAGGTGGGAGAAGTGTCGGTGGCCTTTTTCGGCCTCCTCGAATTCCTGATCCCACTCCAGCACCTGACCTCTGGACCCGGTTTGGAAAGGGGCAATGCGGGGCAGGGCAGCCCGGATTTCTTCTTGCAGGTCTTCGTGGGTGTCCAGAATTTCGCAGGCCTCCAGAGTGCAGGACAGCACATCTTTCAAAATGGCCAGATCCATGGTGCACGATGAGGTCACGGCACACTTCTGTCCGTGAGCGTCCAGAAATTGGTTTTCTGGACTGCTGGATGGAGATGTGCCCAGCGTGCCGTTCGGGTGTTCCACCATCCAGTCCAGCAGGAATTCTGCTGCCCCAGAGAGCACAGGCAGAGCCTGATACCGCAGGAAGTCGGTGTCCCGCGTGAACAGGTAATGTTCCCACAGGTGCCGGGAAAGCCACCCTCCACCCATCGGCCAGAATGCCCAACTGGCACTGCCGTTGGTGGGGGTGGTCATGCGCCAGAGGTCGGTGTTGTGGTGGGCGGTCCATCCTCTGGCCCCGTAATGGACTCTGGCTGTTCGCCTTCCTGCATGGGAAAGGTCGTCCAGCAAGGCGAACAGGGGTTCGGTGCATTCGGAGAGGTTGCAGCTTTCTGCCATCCAGTAGTTCATCTGGGTGTTGATGTTGATGGTGTAATCGCTGCACCAAGGCGGGGTCACGTGGGGGTTCCAGAGCCCTTGCAGGTTGGCGGGTTGCCCTCCGGCTCTGGAGGAAGCCATTAACAGGTAACGCCCATATTGGAAGTACAGGCTTTCCAGTTCAGGGTCTTGTTCTCCGGCCTTGTAGGCTTGCAGCCTCTGGTCGGTGGGCAGGTGGTCCCGACTGGAATCGGCGTACAGGTTCAGGGACACCCTTGAAAACAGGCTCTGGTGGTCCTGAAGGTGCCTTGCTTTGAGGGTTTCCCAAGACAGGGGACCGTCCCCTTCCAGCACTTCCCGGCACTGCACCTCGGGCCGTTCATCCAGAGGATCTGGGACGGTTTTCCAGTCCTGATGGTTGGAGGCTGCCGTCAGGAGCACCACCACCGACCTTGCCCCCTCGATCTTTAAGCCCTGTGCCAGAGGGGTGACTTTTCCCCCTTCCGTCTGGACTTTCAGCAGGGCACAGAAACAGAGGCCCAGACCGTCTTCGTAAAGCACAGGCTCGGGGTGGTCCTGATGGTAATTGTCCACCACTCTGGAAGGCAGTTGGCCTTTCAGCACCAGACCTGCCTGCTCAAGTTGCAATTGTGCAGGATGAGGGGTCTCCAGCGTGATGAAAAGCTCGGGAAGGGTGCCCTGCTCGGCTTTCCAGCGGTAGGCCAACACCGAATCCGGGTGGCTGATGAACGCCTCACGCGACTCCCGAGTCCCGTTTTCCCTCTGGTATTGCACCTCAAAAATGCCGTCTGACAGGTTCAGGGTGCGCTGGTAGTTTGATGCCTCTGGAGCATTCAGGGCATGGATTTTCAGGGTGCCCAGAGGTTGATAGGCTTCAGGGGAGCGTCCCAGCATGTGCTGTTCGATTCGGCTCTGGGCTTCGAAGTGCTGGCCGTCTTGCAGCAATTCCCGCACTTTTTGCAGGTGCCGTCTGGCTTCGTAATTGATGTCGTCTCTGGGGAAACCGGACCACAGGGTGCCTTCGTTCAAATCGAGGGTTTCATGATGGACACCTCCATAAACCATGGCCCCCAGCAAGCCATTTCCCAGAGGCAGGGCTTCATTCCAGTTTTGTGCAGCTCGGGTGTATCTCAGGTGTGGAGTCATCTTGGGTTCCGGTCCTTAAAAACCGTCCCCCAGTGAAGGGGGACAGCTTCAAGCTTGCGAGAAGCAGGGGGTGGCGAGAAGCAGGGTGTAAAACAGGGGGTTACTTCTTGATCACGCCCCAGAGTTTCAGGCGGTCCTGCACCAGTTCGGTCATCAGGTCGTTGTACTTGCTGAGTTGTTTGTCCATCACGTTCAGCATTTCATCGTAGATTTTGTCGAAGTCTTTGGGATCGGCCAGAATGGCTTTCGGGATGTACTTGCGGGTGATTTCCTGCTCACGGTTCCAGAATTCGGACAGTGCGCTGTCTTGAGGAACTGGAATCGACCATGCAGCAGCCCAGGGGATGGGTTTGAACTGGCTGGCTTTGGGCAGCAAATCGCCCCAGAATCTGACTTTGTAGGCTTTCAGGGCAGCTTTTTCGGCGTCGGTGTAGCCGTCCAGAATTTGCTCTGGGAAGTTGGTGGTGTAGTAATTTCCGCTCTTGTCTTTCACCCCGTCCCCATAACGCAGGGACAGGCCATAACTGCCAATTCCGGTTTCACGCTGGAAGGCAGCAGGGTCTTTTTCTTTCATTTCCTGATACTTGGGCAGGAATTCGCGTTTGCCGTTCACCACTTTGTAATGCTTGCCTTCGATGCCCCAGTTGATCAGCACCTGACCTTCATCGCTGGACAGAAAATCGAGGAACTTGAGGATCTTGGCGGGGTCTTTGGCAGACTTGGTGATCCCCACGCCGTAACCGCCACGGAAGCCCGTGGGCGCGTTGTATCCGGCTTTCATGGTGCTCTTGAGGGTGGGTCCGAACCGCCCGTACATCTGGTCAAATTTGCCTGCAGCTTTCAGGGAGTTGACCGCATCACCAATGTCCCAGTTGGCATCGATCACACCGACCACCCGGCCAGAGGCAATCTTGGCGAGGTACTGGTCGTATTTCTGGGTGAAGGATTCTTTGTCCAGCAGGCCAATGTCGTTCATGTGGTTCAGCCACCGGAAGTACTCACGTTCCTCTGGGCGGAAGAAGTGGGGTTTGGCTTTGTAGGTTTTGGTGTCCACGGCCCATTCCCCGTCATCCCAAGAGCCAATGGCGAAAGAGGCGGGGTTGGTCACAGAAATCACGAAGCGCCAGTCATCTGCCAGCAGGGAGAGTCCCAGAGTGGGCTTGCCGTCTGCGGTTTTGGGGTGTTTCTTGACGTAATCGGCGATGACTTTCTCAAAGTCTTTGAGGGTTTTGATTTTGGGGTATTTGGCTTCTTTGAGGGCCGCCAACTGGACTTTGAACAGGGCGTCGGTGTCAAAATTGACCTGTCCGATGGTGTCGTTGTTGGGGATGAAGTAAATGCCCTGGTCTTTGTTGGAAAACTTCATGCGGTTGAGCTGATTGCCAATGACTTTTTTGATGCTGGGTGCACTTTTGCTGATCATGGAGGTGAGGTCCAGCATGGCTCCGGCATCAATCAACACCCCTGCTGCACCTTTTGGGGCGATGATGTCAGGATACTGACCCGAGGCAGCAATCAAATTGATTTTCTGGTTGGGGTCTCCCACGGCAAATTCGGCTTTGAGGACCACGCCAGTGCGTTTGGTGATTTCCTTGCCCACATCGTCCTGCATGTTCATCCAGTTGGGGTTGGGGTCGGCAAAGAATCCGGTGATGGTGGTCTGGGCAAAAGCGCCAGAGATGCTGAGGAGTCCGAGGGTGACGAGAGCAGTGCGTTTCATGGTGTTTCTCCTTCAAGGTTTCAGCAGCATTCAGGGGTTTGAATCCTGCTGTTTGAAACAGTGGGATGGGGCTCAGCCTTTGACGGCCCCGAGGGTCATGCCTGCCACGAAGTAGCGTTGCAGGAAGGGGTAGACCATCAGGATCGGCACGGTGGTCACCATGGTGATGGCCATCTTGATGGACTCTGGGCTGACCTGCTGCATGTTGCGGGCCATGTCGTTGCCGTTTACGGCGTCCTGTCCGGTCTGGGTGGACTGCAAAATTTTCATCAATTCGAATTGCAGGGTGGTCAGGTCTGGGTTGGAACCGTTGAACAGGTAGGTGTCAAACCAGCTGTTCCATTGGCCCACAGCAATGAACAGGGCAGCGGTGGCCAGCACGGGTTTGCAGAGGGGCAGAATCACCCGCCAGAAGATGGTGAAGTCGTTGGCTCCGTCCAGCTTGGCCGATTCTTGCAGTTCGTAAGGCAGGGCATCGATGAAAGAGCGGATCATGAAGATGAAGAACACGTTGACCAGTCCGGGCAGGATGTACACCGTGAAGGTGTTCATCAGGTGCAGGTCGCGGATCAGGATGAAGAAGGGAATCATGCCCCCAGAGACGTACATGGTGATGGCAAGGTACCGGCTCAGGAAATTTCTGAACACAAAATCCTTGCGGGACAGCACGTAAGCCACCATCGAGCAGGCAATCAGGCTCAGGACCGTGCCGACCACGGTGCGAAGCACAGAAATCAGGAAGGCTTGCGGAATCGAGCCGAAAGAGAAGATGGTGCGGTAGTTGTCAAAGGTGAAGGCTCTGGGGAAGATGGTGATTCCCCCTTTGACCGTGTCGGATGAGGCGTTGAAGGAGATGGCCAGCACGTTCAGGAAGGGATAGAGCGTGACGATCACCACCAGGAGCAGCACCACCACGATGCCAATGTCCACCACCCGGTCCATCACAGAGGGTTTTTGCAGGGGATTGCGGTAAGGGGACTGGCTCATATGACGCTTTCTCCTGTTCTTTTCTTGAAGAAGCCGTTGGCCCCGAACAGCAGCATCAGTCCGACCACGCTGTTGATCACGTTGATGGCGGTGCCGAACGAGAAGTTGTTTTCACCGATGCCGTATTTCAGGGCGTACAGGTCCAGCACCTGCGAGGCGTCGCTGACCAGAGGGTTGCCCAGCAGCATTTGTTTTTCAAAGCCAATCGAGATCAGGTGTCCGATGGAGAGCACCAAGAGAATCACGATCACGCGGCTGATGCCGGGCAGGGTCACGTGGCGCATCAGTTGCCAGCGGTTGGCCCCGTCCACTTTGGCGGCTTCGTACAGGCTTCCATCAATTGCAGTGATTGCCGAGAGGTAAATGATGGTGTTCCAGCCGAGTTCTTTCCAGAGGTCCGACAGCACCACCACGAACCAGAAGTATTCGCTTTTGGCCATGAATTGCACTTTTTCGTATCCGAACATGGCGATCAGCTGGTTGATGGGTCCATCGTCGGTGGAGAGCATTTTGTAGACCAGTCCAGAGACCACCACCCAGCTCACGAAGTGGGGCAGGTAAGACACGGTTTGCACGAAGCGTTTGAAGAATCCGTTGCGAAGCTCGTTGAGCAGGAGTGCGAACAGGATGGGCATGGTGAACCCGATGATCAGGCCCAGCACGCTCATCCCGAGGGTATTTTTGAGGGCGAGGTAGAAATTGGGGTCTTCGAACATCTTCACGAAGTTGGCGAAGCCCACCCATTCCTGTTCCCAGAAGGTTTTGCTCGGGCGGTACCTCTGGAAGGCCATGGTCCAGCCCCAGATCGGGATGTAACTGAAAATGAACACCAGAACCATGAAGGGCACGGACATGAACAGGAGGTATTTCTGTTCACTCAGGGTGCTGAGGAGCCCTTTTTTCCTTTTCTTTTCTGCGGGGATGGTGCGTTCCATCTGCATGTGCCTGCCTCCTGTGACAGGGGGTCTGGCCTGAATCAGGTCAGTTGAAAGGGTGGCCCAGAGGGGTGGGCTCTGGCCGTTTTGGGCTTGTGGTGACTGTTCAAACCATAGCATCGAAACGGTTCGATTGTCAATTGAGAAATCAAATGTTCACGCTCTCAATCGCGTTCCAGAGCCAATGATACAAATTTTCAGAACCACATGCTCGGGACAGTTGCATCTGCATTTGTGGTCTTGCCACATGGGGTGTCTCAAAAGGCCGGGAAGCCTGAAACCTCCCGGCCCGAAAATCAGAGCACCACCACTTCAGAAGCAGGAAGCACCTTGACAGGCCCACTCTGGCCCGCCACTTTCAGTTCGTAAGGACGCAGGTTGCCCGATTGCTGCACCTGATAGGCATCTCCCACGCGGGTCACGGTCAGGGTGTAATCCACTTCACCCGAGAGGGTGGGAACGGTCACTCTGGCGGTTTCTCCGTCCCTGAGCTGGTAAATGGTGATCACGGCATCCTCCCCGTAGTCGTATTCTGCCCGGGCCTCGGTGCTTCCAGTCACCAGCAAACTGCCGGGTTTGACCAGCAGGGGCATGCTCAGAAAGCCGTACTGCTCCCGCACCCAGCGGCCCCCTTCCACAGGCAAGCCTGTGAACAGATCGGTCCAGGTGCCCTCTGGAACGTAATATTCAGCAAGGTTGTCCTTGCTGAACACCGGGGCCACCAGCAGCGAATCCCCCAGCATGTACTGGCGGTCCAGCATGTGGCAGGCGGGATCCTCGGGGAACTCCAGCAGCATGGCCCGCATCATGGGAATGCCGGTCTGGTGGGTGTGCACGGCCTGCTGGAACAGGTAAGGCATCAGGCGGTTTTTCAGGTACGAGAAGTGACGGAGCACATCCACCGACTCCTCATCAAAGAGCCAAGGCACCCGGTAAGAGGTGGACCCGTGCAAACGGCTGTGCGAACTCATCAAGCCAAAAGCGGTCCAGCGCTTGTAAAGTTCTGCCGGAGGCATCCCTTCAAAGCCGCCAATGTCGTGGCTCCAGTACCCGAACCCCGAGAGGGTCAGGGACAGACCACCACGCAGGCTTTCGGCCATGCTTTCGAAGGTGGAATCGCAGTCTCCGCCCCAGTGCACCGGGAATTGCTGGCATCCAGCGGTGGCAGAGCGGGCAAACAGGGCCGCTTCACCGGTTTCCTCTTGCAGGGCTTCAAAAACCACCTTGTTGTACAGGTAAGGGTAGAAGTTGTGCATCCTCTGGGGATCTGAGCCGTCAAACCACTGCACGTCTTCAGTGGGAATGCGCTCTCCAAAGTCGGTTTTGAAGCTGTCCACCCCCATTTTGCTGAGGCGTTTCATGTGTCCGGCAAACCACTCGCAGGCGGCAGGGTTGGTGAAATCCACGATGCCCATGCCGGGTTGCCAGAGGTCCCATTGCCACACGCTGCCGTCTTTGCGTTTCAGCAGGTACCCTTTTTCAGCGGCTTCCCTGAACAGAGAAGAACGCTGAGCAATGTAAGGGTTGATCCACACGCAGACTTTCAGGCCACGTCCATGCAGGCGGTCCAGCATGCCCTCGGGGTCAGGGAAGACCTCGCTGTCCCACTCGAAATCGCACCAGCGGAAGGCTTTCATCCAGAAGCAGTCAAAGTGGAACACCGACAGGGGAAGGTTTCTTTCCTGCATGCCGTCCAGAAAGCTGTTGACGGTGTTCTCGTCGTAACTGGTGGTAAAAGAGGTGGTGAGCCAGAGCCCGAAACTCCATGCGGGGGGCAAGGCCGGTTTTCCGGTCAGGGTGGTGTATTTTTGCAGGATCTCTTTGGGCGTGGGGCCATAAATCACGTAGTATTCGAGGCTTTCTCCAGCCACACTGAACTGCACACGGGAGACTTTCTCTGTTGCGACCTCGAAAGACACCTGCTCGGGTTGGCGCACGAACACCCCGTAGCCTTTGTTGGTCAGGTAAAACGGCACGTTCTTGTAGGCCTGATCGCTGCCGGTTCCACCGTCCCGATTCCAGACCTCCACATTCTGGCCGTTTTTCACGAAAGAGGTGAAACGCTCCCCCAGCCCGTAAACGTTTTCGCCAACCCCAAGGGTCAGTTGCTCATGGACAAAGGTGCCATGCTGATCGCTGCGGATGTAACCCGTTCCTCTGGACGGACTGCGGGTGATGACTTCCCCCCCGGCCACGAATTCCAGACTGTAGTTTTTGCGGTGGATCCGGGCGGTCAGTTGACCCGAGGTCACCGTGGCAAAATCCTCATCCAGATGGATCTCGGGCACATCACTGCTTTCAAAAATGGGGAAGTCGGGGGTTCTGGGATGCAGTCCCTCAAAGTGGCTGACGCGCACCCTGAGCACGTCTTGCATGGGGGATGAAACCCGGACGGTGAGCACCGGACCTTCCAATGTGTCTCCACGGTGACGGATGTGGCGGGTGGGGACGTAAAGCTCCAGTTCGCCGTTCTGTGCTTGGGCTTCAAACACTTCGGCAGGGTAGTTGGCTTTGACGCCTGGCTGCAAAAGCCAGTTTCCATCGGTGAATTTCATCTGAACCTCGGGGGGTGGGAAGGGAAGGGGTGGAGGGAGGAGAGGGGGTTGAATTGAATCGATTCGAATTTCAGGGTGCGCCTCCATCCCGAACGGGCAGAATCAGGGCTTGGCACGTCCAGCAAAGGGCATGCAGGTGGTTTTGGGTTGGTTCCATGTTAAGATCGAATCGATTCGATTGTCAAGGGCCATGCCGAACCCTTGTGCCCTGAACAGACCCAGTTCAATTCTGAACCACAGCCATCAACTTGCTGGGCATCGGTGCTGCGGTGCTCTTGCGCGGAATCAAACGGGCAGGCATGACCACATTCTCCAGAGGGGCCTCTCCGTTGATGATGCGAATCAGTTGATCCACGGCCAGTTTGGTCATCACCGAAATCGGCACATCCACACTGCTGAGCGAGGGAATGCAGCCTTCTGCGGCCACCGCAGTGGTGATGCCAATCACCGAAACCTCCTCTGGGACGCGCACATGGCGTTCATGCAGGGCGTGCAGGGTCTCAATGTGGTTGTGGGTGATGATGGCGGTCACATCGGGATGCTGGTCCAGCAGTTCCAGGGTGGCTGTGAACGCTTCATCGCGGTACATTGGGACGGTTTGCTCAATCACTTCCAGAGGGAAAGCTTCTTTGGCCCGTGCAAAACTGTCCTGAATGTAAAAGCCGTTGTTGATGTCTTCAGCGGTGCGGTCTGGCAGACGGTGGTAAGCGATCTTGCGGTGCCCGAGGTCCTGAAGGTGCTGAAAAGCGGCCTGCATCACCTGCTCAAATTCAAAGTCCACAAAGTGGATGCCGGTGTTGTCCTGCACCCGTCCGATCACCACGAAAGGGATGCCTGCGTTTTTCAGGGCCTCCACTCGGGGGTCTTCTGCGGTGGTGTCGATCAGCAAAAACCCATCCACAAAACGGCTTTTTCCAAGTTCCACCAGTTGCTGGGGGGTGCGGTCCACAAAAAAGCCCGCAGTGTAATCGTGTGCGCCTGCTGCCCCGGCAATCGAACCGAAAAACTCAGGCAAGCTCCAGTCGTTGGCCCGCAGTGCAGGACTGGCCACCCCGATGCTCTGGGTTTTCCCCTGCCGCATGCGTTGCCCGAGGCTGCTGGCAGTGTAATTCATCTCTTCAATGGTTTGCAGGACTTTCTGCCGGGTGCTTTCACTGATGGAGCGTTTTCCACTCAGCACATAAGAAACAGTGGAAGGTGAAACGCCTGCCCGTGCTGCCACATCCTGAATGGTGGCGTACTTTCCGGGGGTTTTGCTGGATGTTTTGGGCATGGTACCGGTTCCTGCTTTCGGAGAATTTGACCTGTTGCTGAGGGTGCTCTGGGCGGAGCTTGCCACCAGAAAAAGGTCTTGTTTACTGAACTTTACTTTACAGCATAACCTGTGTTGAACCCGACAAGCGTTTGCAAGGCTTGTGCTGTACATCTTTTGTGGCCTTTTCAAGCACAAACCCCATCAATATAGGCTGGATCCCTGAAAACTTCTGAAATTTCAGATGTGTAAAGTTTTTTTAACCTTGCGTTTCCAGATGGGTTGATTGCTGATCGATGCCTCCTTTTATTTTGAAGACCCATGTTTTTTCTGTGCATTGATTTGCTCATCTCAAGAGGCATGGAAATAAAACACCAGCCTCTCTGTTTTCATTGATTCAAATAAAGTGGCTGGTTTGGTTTCTGTGTGGATTGACACCATTGAAGCTGATCAAATCAAAAGCCCCATGAAGGTTTTTTCATGAAGTCTGATTAAAGATCAAAAATAAACGTCCCTTAAAGAAAAAGCCGCAGGTTTATGATGGTGGACACATCTGCAAGGTGGAAGATGACAGCATCTTCAACCCACGGTTCTGGCTGGATGCTTTCAGAAATCCAAACTTTGCCCGGCCACAGAACCAGAAGGAAGGCAGAAACATGAAACACATCAACATGAAACACGTCCTGACTGGACTGATGCTTTTTGGAACCCTCGGCACCGTTGCCATGGCTGCCCCTCAAATCAGTCCTCAACGCATCATTGTGAACCCCATCCAGACCTCTCTGGACGTGAACATCTGGCTGAACAAAGCCGCCGACAATTCTGGATATGCCACTTACGTTCCTGGCGAAAAAGTGCAGATCAAAGCCAGCGTCAACGAAGACGCCTACCTTTACCTGTTCAGTGTGGACGTGGCAGGCAACATCACCCAGATTTTCCCCAACGAATACGCCAATGACAATTTTGTGCAGGGGGGCCAGACCATCACCCTCCCCAGAGCCGATGACCCTTACACCTTCGAAACCGACAAGGACCTCGGGGTGAGCAAAGTGTTCGGGGTGGCCAGCCGTGATCCCCTCGACTTCACCGACATTCTGGACATCAAAAACAATGCCGTGTTCGCAGTGTACTCTGGTGGCGGACAGGATGCCTTTGCCCGAGAAGTCAGTGGCGTCCTGAACAGCATTCCCGACAACTCGTGGAACAGCAGCACTGTGGTGTACCGCACCAAAGCCTCCGTGCAGGAAGTGGGTGAGCTGAGCGTCACAACCAACGTCAAAAACGCCAAGGTGTACCTGAATGGTCGTGTGGTCGGAGATGCTGGCACCACCATTGCCAACCTTGCCCCTGGCACCTACCAACTGAAAGTGGTGGCCTCTGGGTACGTCACGTACTCTGCTCCCCTCACTGTGAGGGCAGATAAGCGCATCAACCTGACCGTGAACCTGCGTCAGGCCCCTACCACCAAAGCCAACCTGAATCTGGTGCTCAACGTCAAAAACGCCAAGATTTACATGAACGGCCAGTATGTGGGAGCCACCAACACTGGTAAATTCACCACCAGCCTGACCAAGAACCGCGAGTACAAAGTGTCTGTGGTGGCTCAGGGTTACACCAACTTCGCTGCTTATGTGACCCTCAACAACAGCAAAACGCTTTACGTGAACCTCAAACGCCGATAAATCCTCGGGTTCCTTGAAAAGAAGCTTCCAGAACCTCAAAAACACCCCTCAACATGTGAGGGGTGTTTTCTTTGACTCCTGTCCGACCACCACGAGCAGTTGAGTGGGGGAGAAAGCCAACAAAAAGCCCTCTGGTTGGTCCAGAGGGTGATATTTTTGACGGCACACTCCTGAGCGTCCCTTTCAGTGTACGACATGTAATGTCATATCGAAAGGTTTGACCAGCACAGAACCAAATGCAATTTCTCGATTCAGAAACAATTTGGTTCAAAAGGAGATGGGTCAAACGTTGTTTTCAAACGTGTTCTGGCAGGGTACATGCTCCAGAGTGTTCAGGCTTTTTTGTCACTGTTGGACAATGCTGCCTGAATTGGGGCTGAAGAAACGCTCAGGGGGCATCGGTTTTCTTTTACACTGAAGCAAATGGCCTTTTCTCCTCCAGCCGTCAGTGGTTCCATGCTTGCGCAGGTCTTGCCGCAGGTCCGGGATTGTGCCCATGCCATCCAGAGGGCACAAGGACCCGATGAAGCAGCAACCCTCTTGCACCAGTTGCTGGAATCTTTGCAGGGGGTGTGCTGGGTGGTGCTCACCCATCAGCAGGGCACAACAGAAGTGGTGGTGGGCAAAGCTGGTGTGTGTCCCCCTTGTTTTGATCTTCCCTTGACATCCCAGATCCTCTTTCCAGAGCACACACGGACACTGGAGTTGCACCATGCTGCCTTGGTGACCCGAGGCAAAGTGTACCTGCCTTGCCCTTCAGAAGAGCTCTGGGTGGGGGTGGCAGCTTTGCTGGAATTGCTGCAAGATGAACTGCTGGAGTTGCTGGAAAGGCAACCCAACTTTCAGAAAGCCCACGAGAACATCCTCGCGCAACTGCAAGCCATCATGGACAATGCGCCGATTGGCATGGCCCTGATGAACCACCAGTTGCGGTTTTTGCTGATCAACCAGAAACTGGCTGGGTACAACCGTCATTCGGTTCAGGAGCACCTCGGCAAAACGCTGGGCGAACTGTACGACAATTACGATGGGCAGGCCGATTTCTTTTTTCGCAAAGTGCTGGAGACCGGAGAACCTTTGCTGAATGTGGAAGTGAACACCCAGATCATTCCAGACAGTTGGTGGCTGGCCAATTATTTTCCGGTCAGAACCCCGTCTGGGGACATGCTCGGGGTGGGATGCACCGTGATGGACATCAGTGAACGCAAACGGGCAGAACGGGCCTTGCAGGAAAGCGAAAGCCGGTTCCGTCAGCTGGCAGACACCGCTCCGGTGATGATCTGGATGTCCTCAGAAACGGGAGACACCACCTATTTCAGCAAACAATGGCTGGAATTCCGTGGGCGCAGCAGCGAAGCAGAACTGGGAGGAAACTGGCTTGAAGGCATCCACCCTGATGACCGCGAAGCCTGCCAGAGGGCTTTCCTCCAGCATGCTGAAGAAAGACGGCCCTTTGAACTTCAATTCCGACTCAGGCGTTTTGATGGGACATACCGCTGGATTGTGGATCGGGGCATGCCGCGTTTTGCCCCGGATGGAACGTATCTCGGGTTTGTGGGGGCCTGCATCGACATCCACGACCGCAAAGTCACCGAAGACGCCATGGAGCAAATGATGCAAGCCCAGAAGCGTTTTGTGGCCGATGCGGCCCACGAACTGCGAACCCCCCTCACCAGCATTCAGGGCAATCTGGACATCTTGTTCCGCCACCGCGACATTCCACCAGAGGACCACTGGGACATCCTTGCCGATGTGCGCCGTGAAGCCACAAGGCTGGGCAGACTGGTGCATGACATGCTGACCCTTGCCCGTGGAGACAGTGGTGCCACCATGCGGCAAGAGGAAATTGAACTGGACCAGATCGTGCTCAATGCTTGGCGTGAAATGGAACGCATCAACCCCAGCCATGGTTTTGTGGTCAAGGGCATGGAGCCGATCTCCACAGTGGGAGACCGGGACCGCCTCAAGCAACTGGTCCTGATCCTGCTGGAAAATGCGGTGAAGTACAGCCCTGCAGGCACCTCCATCTCCCTTTCCCTGACCCACGATGATGGGCAGGTTCACTTGCGGGTGCAGGATCAAGGGCAAGGCATCGGTAAAGAAGACCTCGGGCGGGTGTTTGAGCGGTTTTACCGTGCCGACCAGAGCCGCCACCGCAGCGAAGACCCCGGAGGGACCGGCCTCGGGCTTCCAATTGCCCAATGGATTGTGGAGCACCACAAAGGCCAGATCTGGCTGGAAAGTGAGCTGGACAAGGGAACCACCGTGCACGTGCGCCTCCCCATCCAGCACTGAAGGACCCGTGATGCGCGAATCCCGATTTTCCCATGCGATGGGCTTTGATGATTTTCCCTTCGATCCTGCCCACAGGGGCGACATCCCCATTGTGGGCACCGTGTATGCCGGAAATGTGCTGCAAGGGGTCTTGAGCGCCAGAGTCCGTCGAGACGGCACCAACAGCACCCGTGTGCTGACCCAACTGGTCCAGCAATCCAAATTCCATGAGCACACCCAGTTGATTTTCCTTCAAGGGATTGCGCTGGGTGGTTTCAATGTGATTGACATCCACCGTCTGAGTGCCGATCTGGAGCGTCCTGTGCTGGTGGTGTCCAGACGCAAACCCAACATGGACAGGATCCGGGATGCTTTGCTGACCCGAGTGCCCGGAGGGGCACGCAAATGGAAGTTGATCGAACAGGCTGGAGAAATGGAGGCTGTGGCAGGGGTTCATGTGCAACGCGCAGGTTTGACCTTGGAGCAGGCCGAACAGGTGGTTCGCAAGTTTGCCTTTTCTTCCAACATCCCAGAACCCCTCAGGGCAGCCCACCTGATTGCTGGAGGAGTGGCCAGAGGTCAGAGCAGGGCAAGACCTTAAAATTTCAGAAAAAAGTTTCGAAGATCAAAATTCAGAAAATTTAAAAAATACGATCAAGGCGAAGTTTTTGCTGTTACAAAAAAGTAATTTATCAAAAAACAAAAAAATAACTTGACAAGGTTTGCTTTTCTGTTATCCTGACAGCAAGAATCCTGCAAGCGGTTTGCTGGAAAACAAAGGGGTTCTTGCTGTCTGTCTGAAACATCCAAAACAGTCAAAGCAGGAGGGGAGACCCTCCTCTGGTGGTGATTTGCTGCCCGCAGGCAGCGCAGGAGGCAACCATGAACCGGAAGCACAGCCTGATGTTCATCCTGTTTCTTTTGTCGGTGGCACACGCACAGCAAACCGTCCCCCTCGAACTCAACCGCGGAGACACCGCATGGATGCTGGCCTCCACCGCTCTGGTGATGCTGATGACCCCCGGCGTGGCATTCTTTTACGGTGGGCTCACCCGTGCCCGAAGCGTCCTCAACACCCTGATGATGGGGTTTGGCACCATCGGTGTGGTGGGGGTCTTGTGGGTTGTGCTGGGCTACAGCCTTGCTTTTGGAGATGTCTCCTCGGGCGGATGGGTGGGCAGCCTGAGCAACCTTTTCCTGAAAGGCATTGGGCCAGAGACCCTCACCGGCACTTTTGAAGCGTCCAAGGGAAATGCCATACCCAAGCTGCTGTTTGTGATGTTTCAGGGGATGTTTGCGATCATCACTGCTGCCCTGATCAGCGGAGCATTGATCGACCGCATGAAATTTCCAATGTTCTTGTTCTTTGTTTCCCTGTGGAGCCTGCTGGTGTATGCCCCTCTGGCCCACTGGGTCTGGGACCCCTCAGGGTGGCTGTACAAACTGGGCGCTCTGGACTTCGCAGGGGGAACGGTGGTTCACATTTCTGCTGGCGTGGCTGCACTGGTGGCCGCATCGGTGCTGGGCGAACGCATGAAAACCACCAAACGGCAAGGCCTCCCTCACAACGTGCCTTACGTCCTGCTGGGAGCAGGATTGCTGTGGTTTGGCTGGTTTGGCTTCAATGCAGGTTCCGCACTTGGAGCCAACGGCAGTGCTTCCTTGGCCTTCATCACCACCTCCACTGCAGCATCTGCAGCCATGCTGGGATGGGTGCTCTGGGAAGCCATGCGGGGTCAAAAACCCAGTGCCATTGGTGCAGCCACAGGCTCTGTGGTCGGGCTGGTCGCCATCACCCCAGCTGCAGGCTTTGTCGGTCCCATGTGGGCCATCCTGATCGGTCTGATCGCTGCTTCCGCTTCTTACTGGACACTGCAACTCAAATCCCGCTTTAAAGCAGATGATGCTCTGGACGTGTTCGCCTGCCATGCGGTTGGAGGTGCAGTCGGTGCACTCTTGACTGGGGTGTTCGCCTCCAGAGCGGTCAACGGTGCCTACTCTGGCGTGATCGATGGCAACTGGGCGCAGCTCGGGATTCAGGCCCTCTCGGTGGTGGCTGCAGCCGTATTTTCAGGCCTTGGAACTTGGCTGGTCATGAAACTGCTTGATGCTGCTTTCCGGGTGCGGGTCGCCCCATCTTATGAAACGGCTGGTCTGGACCTCTCCGAACACGCTCAAGAAGCCTACAGCGAAGACAAAACCCCAGCTCTGGCTGCCCCTGTGGTGGTGCCCGGAGACTGATCCAAACCAGAGCTTCAAACAAAACAGGCGAAATCCCAGAGGTTTCGCCTATTTTGTTTGTGGGTGGTTCAGGGCAGGAGTTGGGCCATTTGCAGGTGCATGGTCACCACAGGCTCAGCCGTTTGTGCAAGGGCTTTGAGCAATGGATGTCCATAGCCGTTCATCTGGAAGCTTTGCAGCAAATTCAGGGTCTCTGCGTGGCTCATCAGCATCTGGGCTTTGTACACCACATCGAAGTTGGTGGTGGCTGCACTCAACTCTTCCAGCATCCTCTGGTGTTTTGGGCTGGGAGCATTGGGAATCGGAAAAGCAGGATCAATCTGCTGCACGGTTGCTTGCAGCATGGCCCCCATTTGGGTGTGGTCACTGACCATGATCTGGGCATAGGTTTGCACCTCAGAACGACTGGATTTGGCCAGAGCAATCTGAGCAGCAGCAAGTTCGTAAGCATTGCCTTGCGCCAGCATGGTCACAAAATGCTTGTCAGAAAAAATCAGTTCTTTGTCCAGCAAGGGAACCCGCAAATTGGTTGTGGTGGGAGGTGTGCTCTGGGCAGCAGGATCGGTTTGAGCCATCCCCACAGCAGTGCCCATCAAAGTGGTCATCACCAGCAGAAACTTCTTCGTGCGAAGCATGTTCACCATCCTTTCCAGACGGTTTTGGCAAGCCGTCTGTCGAGGACATGCTGACACCAGATGGGATGCAGGGATGTACAGATTGTTACAGGACAAAGTGAGCATCCGTCTGGAAAACCTGAATGGAATCAGAGAAGACGCATGGGTCATGAAAGGTCAAGTGGGTTTTGAGAACAGGGTCAGATGATGATGGATTCCGAAAGCTGATTTGACAATTTGAGTTGTTCTTTGCGAACAGCCATGTGATGTGAAGATTGTCCTGTTGATTTGACCACAAAAAACCTCCTCTGGATTGAAGAGGAGGTTTCAGCCAGAGGAGGCTTATTTCTTCTTGCGGCTGGAGCCCAGCTTCTTGCCTTTTTGCTCGCTGGCCTTCATTTTTTCTCGGGTGGCAGCGGCTGCGGCTTTGAAGTCGAGGGTGCCTGCTGCATATGCTTCGAGGGTGGGTTTGACCCGTTTCTGGCGTTTGGTGGAATTCAGGTCCTGAATGACTTCCTCGTACCATTTCTGGTAAGCGGGGGTGACTTCAAAGATCATTTCTTTGGCCTGGCGTTTGTAGGTTTCGCCACTGCTGCGACGGCTGTACTCTTTGGGCAACTCGAATCGGCCTTCGATTTCTGCGGCATCAAAGATTTCATCGCGGACAGCATTGCGAAATGCACGAACAAACTGATCGCTGCGTTGAGGATGATTCAGACCACTGACGGCTTCACTGAGTTTTTGTAGCTTCATGTTGTGTAGGATAACAGGTCGAAAATTATAAATCAATGATACAGGTCAAATGGTGTAAGAAGATCACCAGAAACATTTGAATATTTGCTTTTGGAAGCACTTTAAAGTGAAAAGAGGCCCGTCTTGGCTGTAGTGAAACTGAGTGAAAAGATTTTGTGGGGTGGTTTTTTCTTGGCTGACATGTGATTTTTCTCAAAACCACAGCCCAAGAACATGTTGAATGGATTGGATAAGCATCGTAAAGAACTTGGTTACAAGATCAAATCCCAGACAGTTAAAATCAGTCTGTCTTCAGCTTGATTTCAGCAAGTTGACTTGACAAGTTGAGTTTGATTTTGATCAGGCAAAAAGATGTGTTTTGTGGTTGAATGTTTGGGTGCACAACCATTGATGTGTTGGTTCCGGGCTCACCCAGTTGCTCTGGAAAAGACACACAAGTGAACCGCATTCACAACTTGAAACAACATCCCGATGTGCCATGTTGATCTGAGCAGCAGGCCCATTTGTGGTTTCGTCCTTGATGTGTGGTTTTTGTCCACAATGTTTTCAGTGTTGACTTGCCGATTCGATCTGGTGTTTTTCCAACGCTTGGATTTGAAGATGCAGGGTCAGCGCAAAGTCACTGTCAGGCCATGCCAACAGAGAGAGCCATCAGCCGTCAGCGATCAGCCGTCAGCAATCAGGACAGTTTTCTGGCTGCCTTTTGAACGGAAAGTCTGAGTGGCTTTCCGTTTGTGGCTTTTTGTTTTGCTGTTTGCAAAAGCCTTTTGGTGGGCTTTTTGCTGAAAGCTGAGGGCTGATCGCTGAACGCTTTTTCAAGTGACCTGCCAAAAGTCAGACTTTGTGCTTACCCTGCAAGTGGGTCAGATGGCTTTCACCTGCAGTTTCCAGAGTCTGGTACAATCAAACTTTATGGAAGACCTTTCACAGATTGCCAGAAAACTCAGTGCCTGTGGCCTCCGCCCGAGTGCACCGCGCAAGGCACTTCTGGCACATCTGCAAGCGTGTGGCACCCATCCCACCCCTTATGAATTGCTGGACGCTTTCAAGGCGCAAGGGCGTCCCATCAGCATTGCCACGTTGTACCAGAACCTTCAGGTGCTTTCAGAGGCCGGTCTGATCCGCAAATTTGTGGATTCGGAGGGCACCTCCAGATACGATGCCAACCTCGGGGTGCACCACCATTTGCACTGCACATCCTGTGGCCGGATTCTGGACATCGAAGTGCCAGAGGCTTTGCTGGGCAGCCTTTCTGCTCTGGGGCAGGCGGAAGGGTGGCAGGTTTCCAAAGTGCAGTTGGATCTGGATGGCCTGTGCAACCAGTGTCAGGGGCAGGAAACTCTGGAATCGGCCTGATTGTGCCTGCACTTTATTCATATTCATAATGATTATGGTTTTGTGTTAGACTGTTGGGCACGATGGCAGACGATCAAAAACCCATGACCACCAGCAATGGTGCCCCAGTTGAGAACGACACCCACACCCAGACCGCAGGTTGGCCCGGCCCCAGTTTGCTCCAAGACGTGCATTTCATTGACAAAATGGCCCACTTTGACCGCGAAGTGATCCCCGAGCGCCGCGTGCACGCCAAAGGTGCCGGAGCCTACGGGGTCTTCGAAGTCACCCATGATGTGACCCAGTACACCCGCGCCAAATTCCTTTCTGAAATCGGCAAGCAAACCGAAGTGTTCCTGCGTTTCTCCACCGTGGGAGGAGAACGCGGCAGTGCCGACACCGAGCGTGACCCTCGGGGCTTTGCACTCAAGTTCTACACCGAAGAGGGCAACTACGATCTGGTGGGCAACAACACCCCGGTGTTTTTCATCCGTGACCCCCTGAAATTCCCCGATTTCATTCACACCCAGAAGCGCGATCCCCGCACCAACCTGAAAAGCCCCAACATGATGTGGGACTTCTGGAGCCTGCACCCCGAGAGCCTCCACCAGGTCACCATCCTGTTCTCTGACCGCGGAACGCCAGCCAACTACCGTGAAATGCACGGTTTCGGCAGCCACACCTTCATGTGGTACACCGATGCCAGCAACTACGTGTGGGTCAAGTACCACTTCAAGGCCAGAGGCGGTTTCAAAACCATGCACGCCTCTGAAGCTGACCGCCTGAAAGCCGTGGATGCCGACCACGCCACCCGCGACCTGTTCGATAACATCGAAAACGGCAACTTCCCTGTGTGGGATGTGTTCGTGCAGATCATCACTCCAGACGAGGCCCGCAACTACAAATACGACATCTTCGATGTCACCAAAACGGTCAGCCAGAAGGACTTCCCCCTGATTCCCGTGGGCACCCTCACCCTGAACCGCAACCCCGAAAATTACTTTGCAGAGACCGAACAGAGTGCTTTTGCCCCCAGCAACTTGGTGCCCGGCATCGGACCCAGCTTTGACAAGATGCTGCAAGGCCGCCTGTTCAGCTACGCAGACACCCACCGCCACCGCCTCGGGGCCAACCACCACCTGATTCCCGTCAACAACCCCAAGAGCACCAGTGTGCAAAACTACCAGCGTGACGGGGCCATGATGACCGGCAACAACGGTGGACGCAGCCCCAACTACTACCCCAACACCTTCTCTGGTCCTCAGGTCAAAGCAGACATCTCCGTGCCCCAACTGGCCATGATCGGCAACATGGGGCGTCAGGAGTACACCCACCCCAACTCCGACTTCGAGCAACCCGGCATCCTGTACCGCGAAGTCATGACCGAAGACAAGCGTGAACAACTCATCGAGAACATTGTGGGTGCGCTGGGTGGAGCCATCAAACGCCTGCAATACCGCCAGTCTGCCCTGTTCTACCTCGTGGATGAGGACTACGGCACCCGAGTCGCCAAGGGTCTGAACCTCGATCTGAACCGCGTGATTGAACTGTCCAAACTGTCTCAGGACGAGCGGGTGCAAGCCACCCTCGATGACGAAGCCTTCAAAGAAGTCGCTTCCGTTTGAATCCTGTCTTTTAAAGCATTTCAACACAGCAAGCAAACAGCCAGAGAAAACCTCTGGCTGTTTTTGTTGCCTGCAAGACCTGAGACTTCAAGACAGTCTGGCTTTGTGGTAAGCCTGCAGGTGCTTTTCTCGGCCAAAAAAGAACAACAACACAGCGC
The DNA here is from genome assembly GCF_000745915.1 of Deinococcus misasensis DSM 22328. Classification (NCBI taxonomy): domain Bacteria; kingdom Thermotogati; phylum Deinococcota; class Deinococci; order Deinococcales; family Deinococcaceae; genus Deinococcus; species Deinococcus misasensis. The sequence continues at coordinate 3,299 of NZ_JQKG01000032.1, read as the reverse complement.
ACAGCCAGCACATCCCCATGCACACCAGAAACAACTGTGCGTGGCTGAGCACACTGCCCAGAGTCCCAAACAGCAACCCACTCAGGATCGAACCCATCCGACTGCTGTTGGCATTCAGGGTGGTGGCAAGGCCGGGAGCCTCGGGCAGCAGGTCCTGAAAGTAACTGATCCCCAGTCCCATGGTGATCGACACCACCAGAGCAGTCAGGATTTGCGCCGGGAACAACTGCCAGATTTCAGTGGCCTGACCGATCACCAGAAAGTACACCCCTTGCAGCACCGCAGCCGCCAGTATCAGACGGCTTTTGGGCAACCTGGAAGCAATCGCCCCAAAAAACACCATGAAAGGAATCTCCAATCCAGCAGCAAGGCTGAACAGCAAACCCACCTGCGTTTCAGAGCCCTGCAAGTCCTTCACCACCCTGAGGGGCAAGGCAATCTGACTGAGTGCCCCAGCCACACTGAGCAAGGTGAACCCTCCAAAAATGGCAGCCACCGTGGGATTTCTCAGGACCGTCCCGAGCGGTTGCACAGGGGTCTGGCTCTGGTTTCTGGCCTGCGTGGTCTTGAATTGCAGCACGATCAAAGCAGCAGCAATGGCGCAGGCAGCTGCAACCCGGTACAGCCACGGAAACCCGAAAGCCCCCAGCAGCAAAGCTCCAGTGGCAGGCCCAATCACCCACGCCAGAGAGAAAAACGTGCGCAGGGTGCTGATGGCCAACTCGGGTTTCTCAACCTCTTGCTCTTGGAGTCGGGTCCTTGCAAAAGCAAAAAGCTGAGGGAAAGCCGATGAACCCACCGCCAGCAAGGTGCAAGCGATCAGGACCAGCAGGTAAAAATTGCGAACTTCACTGAACAGCAAGTAACCCGCAGCAGAAGCAAGCAAGCCGAACATCAAAATCCACTTGCGGTTGCTGCCTCGGTCTGACACCCTCGCAAGGTAAGTGCTGATCACGATGCTGGACACCGACATCAAAGTCAGGAAAATCCCGAGTTCTCGGGTGCTCATTTTGGCTTCGGTGATCGCAAAAAGCGAGGTGTAAGGCAACACGTAAGAGTAGGCAATCCCGAACATCATCAGGGCTGCACTGAAACCGCCATAACCGGGAATTTGAAACAGGGATTTGAGTGTGCTGAAGAATTTCATGCTGGATACACACCCAGCAAAAACAGTGAAAACGCTTGCATGACCATGGTTCATGGTAACTGGGGAAAGTTTTGAAAACGGACAGAAACCTAGGTTTTCGTGTGGATGGAACAGCGCAGGAAGCTCTGGATGAAATTTGCAAAGGTTCAAGAGAGGGATTTTGTGACGTTTGTGTATTTGGAGGGGGAAAGTCGGGGTGTGATGGAGGTGGGGTATAGAAGAAAGGCTCTCGTTTCAAATTTGCTCCCTGAATTGGGTTTGTTTGTCATGAATGAGGAAATTCGTAGGGAATTGCACCTCTGGTCGGCTGAGATCATTCCTGCTCGGGTGAGATCATCGGTTGGAGGTCGGCTGATTCGTCAGCTATGGCAAAATGAAAGCTCTCCCTGCACCGGGAGAGCCAACCATACACTTTATTACTTATTAAGCAGTTCAGCTAAATAAATCAACCATTGAATAGGATCTTCAAATTCATCGGAGAAGTTATAATTGACATACTCTTGAATAATATTTCTTATCTCGTAATGGTCCGCTTGGTTATCATACTGAGAAATTATCACCAATATTTTATCACCAATATTCTTTTCATAGGTCTTTATCTCGCCAATAATTTCATCAAAATCTTCATCTCTATCATAGAATGCCCCACCAAGAGTATTAACAAGAAAACGCTTATATTTGATTCTAATATTTTTCTTTAAGGAGTTGGGTAATCAGTGAGAATATACCAACTTCCAATTCCATCTTTCTTGAGGATTATCTGCGCCATTGTGATCTGGAACATAGTGCCGTCACTCTTTACGCCATAGCCGATCATTTCTCCTGATCTGCTTGGATACTTGAGAACTAAATTTACATTCGATTCACTATTTATCTAGGAATTAATTTACTGAATATTACTAGGCTCGTTTAATATATGGTCAACAGCTGCCTGTGTGGTCTGTTGATCAAGAAAACTAGAAGTTGTGTTTAACTTATATTGCCCGTTTGGCTTTATACTGGCACGAATCCTATCAAAGAGTTGATTGGGAGTCCTGCCTACGTGCCGCTCAATCAAATGTCCTCCTACGTTTTCATGAAGCTGTAGGGGGTTGCATTTTGCATTATGTACCAACCAGCCCTGGGTTCCACCGTAGAAGGGTGGGTTTCCTGAACCTCCAGATTGTACATCGTTCTTGCTTCTTGGATGGTGTTGACGTACTTGACCTCACCCAGAGTTCCATCGGCCTGCTTGAGTTTTCCCCAACCTTCAGTGTCACTGCGGTCTGGGTGGTCCTCGGGTTTGGGTTGAGTGACGTAGAAAGGCTGTTCAGGGATGGTGATGTACTCCAGAGCTTTGCTCTTTGGGCCTTATTGGCAAGGGCTTTCGTGTTTTTTTGAATGCACGAGAATCACATTGATCTCTTCCCTGTATTGATGCTCAATGAGGTCAAGTTGTGCGGAATCCAGCTCTGGTACTTTGTATTGCGAGCTTCTGATGTGGTTCAAAAGAATTTCGGGCAATGCAGTGTTGTGTGCCCTAAAATGAAAGGGTACATCCAGACACCAGACAAAAACACCATCTGTATAGAAGCCGTTCAGAGCCATCACTTCGGTGTTTTCCTGATCGATCATGTCTGTGACGGGTCCCATCATCAATCCGGGCATGATTTGGCGACCTTGCTTGAAATATTCGAGGATCTGCTGCTTGTCTGGAAGGTCGTGTTCATCAAACACGAATTCAGGAGCATCGCTCAGTACCCGACAGTTTGATTGAGGCGTAAAAAAGCCAGACTGGTACAGTAAATCTGCTATGAGTTACGCCCTGTCTGGCAAAAACCAGCATACCCTAACTGACTTGCTGAGGGAACACTTTCCCTACCGCAAGAATCACCTCGATACCCTCGGTCAGGTGCTCCAATCCCTCCTGGAGGGCAAACATGTCATCCAGCAGAGCATTGCTGACCGTCTCCCCGGAGAAGCTCAAAACACGTCCAAGCTCAGACGCGTCGAACGCTTCTTTTCCACCCATCCCCTCAGTCAGCACCACACCGCACCTTACCTGCTCGACAACCTCCCACACGATGAACCTCTGACCCTCATTCTCGACCGTACGAACTGGGAGCTGGGTCAAACACCCCTCAACATCTTGATGCTCGCTGTCCTCCAGCCT
>NZ_JQKG01000031.1 GCF_000745915.1 Deinococcus misasensis DSM 22328 | reverse complement strand
CATGCAAAGCCCGCCAATTGGCACCCTGCAAGCGACAGGGTTCAAGGTAACATGAAACCCTTGTGCTGTAAAGGGTTGAGGTTCCCGAAACACTTAGACAAAAAGCTGTCACGCCACAGGTACTGCTCCTTCCAAAACACCAAAAAACCTTTGTCCAGAGGGGTTTAAATCGTCTCGACAGATTTTCACAAGATGCACAAAGTGTAATTGAGATGTAAGGAAACGGTTCAGGATTTTGGTGACAGCCGAGAGCCGAGAGCCGAGAGCCGAGAGCCGAGAGCCGAGAGCCGAGAGCATCATGTGATACGTATCAGAAATGGTCAAGGGAATCAGGTGGAGCAAGCAAAAGAACCCATGGGAGACTGTCCTCCAAGCACATGTTCAGGGCAAGACAGCGTACGAGCCCTTGTTTTGCACAAGAAGTTATGCCTTGCCCTGAACGTATTGTTCAAAGCTTTATTGCTCTCGGCCCTCGGCCCTATGCCCTCGACATCTGGCCTTTTGCTTTCTGCCCTTTCCTCAACCATCAAGCCCCACTTTGCCCATGAACGCCCCAATTTCCCTGTCATGGCGCACAAATAACCCATCTTGCCTACAGCTTGACAAAAAGAGAATTTGTACATATCATACTTCTTGCCCTGCCGAGGTGGCGGAATTGGTAGACGCACTACTTTGAGGGGGTAGCGCCCGTTTGGGTGTAGGGGTTCAAGTCCCCTCCTCGGCACCAGAGATCAAAGCTCCTTTTCAGGGGCTTTTTTTGTTTTTGGACAAAAAACGGACCGATCTGGTCCATCCCTGCTGAACACCCTGCAAATCCATTTAAACTGCTGGCATGAAAACCGTGGGCATCTACATTTTTGATGAGGCAGAAGTGATGGATTTCAGCGCACCTTTTGAGGCTTTCAGTGTGGCCAATCGACTGAAAGTGCGAGACGGTCAACCCGAGCCTTACCACGTTGTGCTGATTGCTGAGCAGGATCGGCCTGTTCAGGCACGCAACCGTTTTCAGGTTTTGCCCCACCACACGCTGCAAAACCATCCTGCTCTGGACATTTTGCTGGTGGCTGGAGGGGTGGTCACTGCCGAATTGCACAAGCCAGAGGTGATCCAGTGGATCAAAAACGTCCACCAGAGCACCCAGATCACTGCATCCATTTGCACAGGAGCGTTTCTGCTGGCAGAAACCGGAATGCTGAACGGCAAACCTGCCACCACCCACTGGGAAGACCTGCAAGACCTGCAAGATGCTTATCCAGAGGTGCAGGTGCAAAGCCATGTGCCTTTCACGCAAGAAGGCAAGATCTTCACTTCTGCGGGGGTCTCTGCTGGGATGATCCTGAGCCTGAACCTGATCGGTCTGGATTTTGGCATGGATTTTACGGTCAGGGTGGCCAGGCAAATCGAATTTCCCTTTGAGGTTTGAGCAGAAGGCTGAAAGCCAAAAGCAGAAGGCATGGGACAAGAACCCCATGCCTTCTCTGGACCTTTTTTACCTTTTGTTTTACAGCTTTGAGAGGCGGTCCATGAACTTCAAGGCAAATTCAATGCCTTTTTCAAAGTGGGCAATCACGATGTTTTCGTTGGGGGCATGCACCCTTGAGGCGTGGTTGCTGATGCCTGCGGCCACCACAGGCAAACCAATCGCTTCAATGAAGGGGTGCATTGGGCCACTGCCTGCACTGCTCGGGTGCAGAACCGCAGGATGACCGTGCACTTCAGAGGCCACTTCCAGAGCGGTTTGCACGAATGGATGGGAAACATCGCTGCGGGCGGGGTGTTCGTGGCTTTCCAGTTCAACCACTTCGATGTCCGAAAGGCCATGTTTTTCAAGGTGGGCTTTGAGGAGTTCCAGCACCTTTGCTGGAGACTGATCGGGCACCAGACGGAAATCCACTTTCACGAAACCTTCGGCTGGGAGAACAGTTTTGCTGCCAGCATCGCCATATCCACCATGAAAACCGTTGACATTGAGGCAGGGTTCGAAAATCAGGCGTTCGTAGTAAGAAACGCCTGAGACATCTCCAAGGTAGCCTTTGATGCCGTAAGCCTGTTTGGTGGCTGGGCTTTCGTCAGGGATGCTCTGGATGGCCTGAAGGTCTGCCTCTGAAGGTTTGCGCACATCGTCGTAAAAACCATCAATGGTGACCCGGCCTGTTTCATCGCGCATGCTGGCAATGGCTCTGGAAAGCTTGTAGAGCGGATTGTCCACCACCGCCCCGAGGCTGGAGTGCAGGTCTGAATCCGAGACTCTGGCCCGCAATTCCAGACAGATGATCCCTTTGAGGCCTGCATAAATGATGGGGCGACCGTGGGGATCAATGCTGCCAAACTCCCACCAGCACCCATCTGCCTTGAGTTCCTCTGCATGCTCATGAACGAAACGGCCCAGACTCGGGCTGCCGATTTCCTCCTCCCCTTCAATCAACCATTTGATCTTGAGGGGCAGTTTTCCACCATGCTGGGCTTTGAGGGCACGCACAGCCGCCAACCGGGAAACGAATTCTCCTTTGTCATCGCTGATGCCCCGTCCATACAGGCGTCCGTCCCGTTCGGTGGCCACAAAAGGAGGAGACTCCCAGAGTTCGATGGGCGACTCGGGCTGCACGTCATAGTGGTTGTAAATCAAGAGGGTGCGGTCTCCCTCTCCGGCTTCGGCCACCAAAATCGGAGCGACCTCTCCAAGGTAAGACTGCACCGTGAAGCCTTCGGCTTGCAGCAGTTCGCTGACATGGTGGGCGGTTTCGGCCAGCATGCGTCCCTGTGCGGACACGGATTCCAGAGCCACCAGTTCGGCCAGGTCCAATCTGGCCTGATCGATGAAGGGTTTCAAGTTTTGCATGGTGCAAGCATAACCCTCTGGCATTAGGAATCCACATCCGCTACAACACCTATTGCAAGTTCAACGTTTGCCTCCCAGAGGATCACCTTGAAGAAATCCTTCAAACCACCTCATCGTTGAAAACTTCAGCATGGCAAGCATGGTCAGGAGGGAGCAATCCGACTGGGTCACTCTTGGCACGCATTTTCAATTCATCGGTGGCCTGATGGGCACGTTCACTGCCCAGCCAGGGAACCCAGTAAGCGTGCATGGTGTCCAGCACCCACTCCAGAGGGAAAACCTCGTGCAGGTTGGGGGCATAGATCAGCAGGTCCATGTTGGTGACGGGTCCTCCATCTGGGCCTCCCACAGGTTGATGGTATTCGATGTCGAGTTGCTTGAATCCCATTCCAGCAAAGACTTTTCTGCGCTGTCTGGGATCAAAGCCGTATTCTTTTTCTTTGGCCCACTCTTCTTCAGAAAGGCGCTCAGGGGCCACCACATCAATGAACACCGCTCTGGGAGGGGCCTTGGCAATTTCGGTCAGGGTTTCCCATCTGGCGAGGTGCAGGGCTTTGGCCACCCCTTTGCCTCTGGCTTCAGGGTCCACAGCAAGGATGCTCGAAAAGCCTGCGTGGGCAGGAGGGAGGTAATGAAAAACCGTGCCTCCCAGCACTTTGCCCTCTTCCACAGCAACCAGCAACACATCGTTGCGGTGAGGGCTGGGATTTTGCATGGTTTGCTTGATCACCCACATGGGGATCAGCATGTCGGGATCAAAATAAGCCCGGTTCTGCAGTTCTCCAAATTCGTCAATTCTCGGGTCGTTCCAGTCAGTGATTCTGACAATTTCCAGCATGGTTTCACGCTAGCCGAAAGGCTTCAGAAAGATTAAAGGAAAAAGCCCAATTGGAGGAGTACCGTAAGCGTAGGTGAAGAAATGAAGCAAGATTTCCCACAATTGGTCATCGGTCTTTTTTTGCTGGGCATTGCTCTGGTCGCCAGTGCTTTCATTGCGGTCTCGGGGTTTCGGGACATCAAGAAAGCCGACGACACCATCACAGTGACAGGCAGCACCAAGCAAGCCATCACTTCGGATCATGTGATCTGGGATTTTCAATTGAGCACGCAAGGCACCGAATTGCAAAACCTGTACACCGAAATCAGCACCGCCACCCGGGCCGTGGATGACTTCCTGAAAACCCAGAAGCTTTCTGCTGAAGAGTTGGTTTCAGATGCCATCGTCACCGAGCCCACCACCTTCTACAACCGGGACGAAGCTGGGCGTGAGGTCAGCGTCAAAGGGTACATCCTGCGCAAGCACTACCAGATCCGCAGCAACGAGGTGAAAAAAGTGGTGGCCATCAACCAGAGCGCCAGCAGCCTGATTGCCCGTGGCATTCCTCTGGAATCGAGCCCAATGCAGTACCTGTACACCAAACTGCCTGAACTGCGCATCAAACTGCTGGAAGACGCCACCAGAGACGCTCGAGAACGCGCCAATGTGATGGTGAAAAGTGCAGGAAGCACCCTCGGGGCCATGAAAAGTGCCCGGATGGGGGTGTTCCAGATCACCCCCCGCTTCACCACACAGGTGGACGATTACGGTTCTTTTGACACCACCAGTCTGGAAAAAGACGTGACCGCTGTGGTGACCGTGAGTTTCGCTGTGCAGTAAACCCTTTCATTTGCATCTTCATTTGCATCGAAAAAAGAAACAGGAGGGAAATCCCTCCTGTTTTTGCTGTCTTGAGGCTGTGTAGAACGGGCGCAAATCAAACTTTGCTGAGTTCCTGCCACAGAAAGCTGTACACCAGAGCCTGCCAGTGGGCCATTTGCTGGTGGTTTGCAGATCCGCCGTGTCCGCCCTCAATGTTCTCGAAGTAAAGCACTTCGTGGCCGGACTCTTGCAACTTGGCCACCATTTTTCGGGCATGGCCGGGGTGCACACGGTCATCTCGGGTGGAACTGAGGTAAATGGTTTTGGGGTAAGGCTGCTCGGTGGCAGATTTGATGTTGTGGTAAGGGCTGTACTGGCTTAAAAAATTCCAGTCTGAGGTCTCTGGATCTCCGTATTCGGCCATCCAACTGGCTCCGGCCAGCATCTTGTGGTACCGGAACATGTCGGTGAGGGGGACTTCAGACACCACGGCCCCGAACAGGTCTGGACGCTGGGTCAGCATCACACTGGTGAGCAAACCTCCGTTGCTGCCTCCACGGGTCCCGAGGTGCTCTGGGGTGGTCACCCGACGCTGGATCAGGTCTTCTGCCACTGCGATGAAGTCATCGTAGGCGTTCTGGCGGTTGGCCTTGAGGGCGGATTGGTGCCAAGAGGGGCCATACTCTCCTCCGCCACGGATGTTGGCCAACACATACACGCCCCCTCTGGTGAGCCATCCCTGCCCGAGGGCTGCACTGTAGGTGGGCATTCTGGCATTTTCGAAGCCTCCATATCCGTACAGCAAGGTGGGGTTCTGACCGTCCAATTTCGGACTGCTGGAGGCCACCTGAAAATAAGGAATGCGGGTGCCGTCTTTGCTGGTGGCAAAGTGCTGCTCTACATGCAAACCTGCAGGATCAAAATGCATGGGGTTGGCTTTGAGCGGTTGCTGGGTGCCATCTGGCAGCAAACGGTACAGGGTGTTTGGGGTCAAAAACCCGGTGACCATCATGAACGCTGCGTCGCTGTTGCTGGCATCTTCAGCCCAGAGCTGGATGCTCATCAACTCTGGCACGGAAATCCGAGAATGCATCCAGCCCTGTTCAGAACGGGAAAAGGCGTACACTTCGCTGCGCACATGGTTGAGGGCCATCACCAGCACATGGTCACGGGTGACGGTGATGCTCTGCACCGACATGCCCTCTGTGGGCTGAAACAGCAGGGAATACTCTGGAGAAGAACCCAGAGCATTTTCCAGAGCTGTGCTCAGAAGGCTGCCTGCAGGAAAAGTCTGCCCCTTTTGCACCAATTCTTCCCTGAGCCAGTACACCACCTGATCCTGAAAAAAGGTGGCTTCTGCACGAGGGGGTTGCTGGAGTTCACGGACCTGTCCCTGCCATTCCAGTTGAACTGTGGCATTGAAAAACTGCACCAGTTGACGGATCAGAGGGCGCTCTTTACCGGCCACAGGTTCGGAGTAACACCATGCACCCACATCCTCAGGTGAGCCAGAATGCACCACTCTGGCATCGTGCAAGGACTCTCCCCTTGTCCATTCGCGGGTGATGAAAGGGTATCCAGAGGGGGTTTTTTCCTGATCGTTCAGGGCAGCGGTGAACCAGATGGTGTTTTCATCTTTCCAGCACACCGATTGTTTACACTCTGGCAACTCAAAACCGTCTGTCACAAAGGCTTGCTGGGTCAGGTCATATTCCCGGATGACCACAGCATCTGCGCCCCCGCGCGACAGATACAGCAAGGCACGTTCTGGACGCTCTGGACAGAGGGCTGCACCCTTCCAGACCCAGTTGACTTGCTCCAGACGGGCCACCTCATCCAGGTCAAAAACAACTTCCCAGAGGGGTGCAGGGGTGGCATAAGATTCGGGGGTGGTTCTGCGCCAGAGGCCTCTGGGATGGTCCTCGTCTTTCCAGAAGTTGTAGTAATTGCCTTTAAAGCCCTCTGGCATGGGGATGTTGTCTCTGGCATTCAAAGCTGTTTCAATGTGGCTGCGCAGACCCTGAAATCCTTCTGCGTTTTCCAGCGCTTCCAGCGCCTGACGCTGGTTTTTCACCCAATTCAGGGCCCTCTGGTCTTCTATCGCTTCCAGCCATAAATACGGATCATTTGTTTCGTGCATCAGGACCTCTTGAGACATGGTTCTTTCAACATACCTTTTTCCAAATGAGATCGGCGTGATCTCAGGGGAAACCCTGATCTTGTGGCATTCCCATGCAACGCCACAGAACAAAAACACGTAATTCCTTTATCCCACATTGCAACACCCATTGCTTGCAAGGAAAGATGCACAGGAGGCAAAAAATGCTCAAAGCTTTGAAGTGGACATCTCGAAAAGTGCTGGCCCTTTTGGTGGCCGCTCTGGTGGTCGGCGTGTCTTTTGCAGCCCTCGAAGGCTTGGAGGACAACACCTTTTTTGAAACCGTGCTGGCTGCAGGTTTTTTTGCATTTTATCTGGGAGGGCTTCCTGCCCTGCTGGCCAGTGGCATTTCAGATGCTTTTGCCATCAGGCTGTCCAAACACCGTTTTCAAGTCGCCTTGCTGATCCATTTGCTGGGTGGCATTTTGATGGTGTTCGTGTTGCTGGGCTTTCGCAGCAACCTGTCTGGCGAAGATTGGCTTTTTGTGGGCCTGTCACTGGTCGCTGCTCTGGTGTTTTTCTTCATGGATGAGGGCTTGAAGCACAAACGCTGGCTCGTGAACTGAGTGACCCGAGGGACCCAGAACCATCACGGGGCTTTTGTCCCAAAAAACATACCATACTGTATGGTATGTTTTTCTTGTGAAGACCATCCGCAAAGACTGGTTCATGGCTGGAATGACCTTGCTGGCCACCGAAGGGCTCCGTGGCCTGAAAATGGACACCCTCTGCCAGAGCCTGCAGGTCACCAGGGGTTCTTTTTACCACCATTTTTCCTCTCTGGACGATTACCAGCAAAACCTGCTGGATTTCTATGAGCAGGTCACCACCCTGAACATCATTGAACACCTGAAAACCATCACAGACCCCAAAAAACGCCTGCGCACCTTGCTGGAACACATCACCCAGTACGATCCTGCTCTGGAGGTGGCTTTTCGAGGATGGGCTCGGGTGGATGAACGGGCCAGAGCGGTTCAGGAACGCATCGACCAGACCCGTGAGAGGTATGTGCAGGATCTGGTTTCTGAAATTTTGGATGGGCAAGATGCCTTGAAAGCGCAGGCCCTGTACTGGCTTTTTCTGGGCAGTCAGCAGATTTTGCAGCATGACCCTGCCCAAAAAGCCCGTGTTCATTTGCTGGTTCTGGAACATCTGGGGCTGTAAACAGCACCCATCCCAAAGGAGAGCAGCATGATTCACACCCGATTCAAAGCAGACGCCCCTCCAAGAGCCCTTGTTCCCTTCCTGAAAAAGGCCCATTACATTGAGGTCAAAACCTTCCAGAGCCGTCAGGGTTTGCGTGATTTTCTGGCAGGATGCTTCTCTTACAGCCCTTCATGGCTGACCTTGCTTTATGCCCTTCGGGGCAAACTGGTGCCTTTGCTGGGTCTGCAAGGCCATGGGGCACCCCAGTTCAAAAAAGTGGCCCCTCAGGATGTGCCTTTCCGAAAAGGTCAAAAACTGGCCTTTTTTACAGTGCAACATGCAGAAGGAAACCTGTGGATCTCTGGGGTCTCTGACAAACACCTGACCGCTTATCTGGCTGCAGAAAAAGAACAGGAGCACATCCGCATGTACACCCTGATCGAGTACCACCACTGGACCGGCAGGCTGTATTACTTCATCATTGCGCCTTTTCACCATCTGGTGATCAATGCCATGATCCGGGCTGGACTGCGAGCACAACCCTGATGGTTCTGAACAAAGCTGCACTGACCACAGGGGGTTTTTTTGTGCTGGTTTTTGGGGTGCACACCTTCATGGGGGGTCAGGAGGTGCTGCAATTCCGACCAGAGAACGTGGCCGCCCACCAGAATTGGCTGATGAAAGTGGGCGCATTCCATCTGGTCACCATTGACTTGCTGGTTCTGGCGGTGGGTTTGATTTACGCCAGCCTGAAATTTCCCTATCGCCAGAGGATCTATCGGTCCGTTGCAGGATTGTGCTTTCTGTATGGGATTTCGTGGTTTTTGCAGGTGGCACTCTGGCAACAAGGCCGTCAGGATTTCTGGATGCTTCCCCAGTGGGTGCTGTTTTTTCTGGCAGGTCTGGGAGCATGGGTGGCCAGCCTCAAAAAACCTTCTTGAAAAAACCACTTGAAAAAACCTGAATTGAAAAACCCCGGCCATGGGGACCGGGGTTCAAGCGTCAATTGTTCATCACAGTGTTCATTCAGACCTTCAAGGAGGGGAAAATCTCAGTGCAGGTCGCGTCTTCCAAAGTCCAGCACACTGAGGAACACGATCACGAGGGTCAGGCCAGAGGCCAGCATCAGGGTCAGGCTCTGGTGGTCAGGACTGCCGACCATGCCCAGGTAGGTCCAAGGGATGTACATCCAGAACTTGGTTCCGGTGGCGAATCCGGCAGCCATCACACCCAGAACGGCAAGGCTGATGTTGAGGGCCATGGCTTTGACACGCATGCTGATCCACAGGTGCAAGGTCACCAGAGGAAGGGCTGCGAAACTGCTGAGTCCAAGGGTTTTGAGCACATCCAGCACCTGATGCTCGGGACCGAAACCGCGAATCCAGCCGATGGTCAGGTACACGGACCCCATCACCAGAATGCCCAGAGCCAGCAGTCCAATCAGGGCAATCAGTTTGGTGAAGTACACCTGTGCCCGACTGATGGGCTGAACCAGCAGGTGCTTGAGGTGGTTGTCCTGGGTTTCCAGTCCCCATACCTGAGAGCTGATGATGGCTGCACCAAAGGGAAGCACCATTTGCATCCACATCTGGGTCACAAACTGCCCGAGGGTTTTCCAACCCATGACCCCTTTCATCTGGCTCAGGCCACCGTTGGAGAAGGTGAACACAGCCCAGATCAGGAGGCCCAGACCCAGAGGAACACCAACAGAAAGCAGCAAAGTGGGGGTGCGGCGGTATTTCAGGGCTTCAGCTTGCAACAAACCGATCATTGTTTTTTCTCCCGGGTGATGTTCACAAAAAGGTCTTCAAGGGTGGCCTGATAAGGGGTGACGCTGTACACATCAAAGTTGTTCTGCACAAGGCTGCGGATGATCTGGGGGGCATGTTCTGAAGTGCCGGGCAACTCAATGCGTCCGTCTTGAATTTTGGCCTCTGGATGGCTCTTTTGAAGCTGACTGAGGGCCACCTGCAGGTCGCTGGTCTGAATGCGCAGCACCGGTTGTGAGCTGCCTTGCAGGTCTTTGAGTGCCCCCTCAAAGCGCATCTGGCCCTTGTGGATGATGCCCACGTGGGAGGCCATTTGCTCCACTTCAGAGAGGATGTGGCTGGACACCATCACGGTGATGCCACGCTGGGGCAGGGACTGGATCAATTCACGGACTTCGCGGATGCCATTGGGGTCAAGGCCGTTGGTGGGTTCATCGAGGACCAGAAACTCTGGAGAGCCCATCATGGCAGCAGCGATGGACAGGCGGCCTTTCATGCCCAGAGAATACCCGCGCACCACCCGGTTCTGGGCGTCTTTGAGGCCCACATAATCCAGCAATTCAGGAATGTGACGGTCGCTCATGCGGCGCAGTCTGGCAATGACTTGCAGGTTTTCTTTGCCGGTCAGGTGGCCGTAGGCACTGGGGGCTTCCACGATGGCACCCACTTTGGACAGGGCCTTGCGGTTCAGGTGCTGGTCAAACAGTTGGATGTTGCCTTTTGAAGGGCGGATCAGGCCCAGCAGCATGCGGATGGTGGTGGTTTTGCCCGCACCGTTGGGGCCGAGAAAACCGTAAATCTGTCCGGGGCGGATGTTCATGTTGATGCCTTCTACGGCGGCCCGGGGACCATAGGTTTTGTGTAAGTCTTGAATGGCAAGAATGCTCATGTGTTCTCCTCCGTTCTTATGGATTTAGTGTACTAGTAGACTAGTGCACTGTCAACACCCCTCACTCGAATCTCAATTTTTGACTCAGTACAGAAATTTGGTTACACTGGAAACACCTACAACGGACACAAGGAGACTTCAAACATGTTCCAAGCGGATTTACTGGCAGGCAAACACGTGCTGGTCACCGGTGGTGGCAGCGGTCTGGGCAAAAGCATGGTCAAACGGTTTTTAGAACTCGGGGCAGAAGTCACCATTCTGGGACGCCGCGAAAATGTGCTGCAAGAAACAGCAGAAGAATTCAAAGATCTGGGGCCGGTCTTTTACCAGACCTGCGATGTCCGCAACCCCGAGCAGGTCACGGAAGTGCTTGATCTGATTGAGAAGCGCAAACCCATTGATGCTCTGGTCAACAATGCCGCAGGGAATTTCATCTCTCCCACCCAGATGCTGTCCCACCGCGCAGTGGACGCCGTGCTGGGCATTGTTTTGCACGGCACCTTCTATTGCACCTTGGAGCTGGGCAAACGCTGGATTGCCCGCAAAAGTGGCGGTGTGGTGCTGAACATTGCCACAACCTACGCCCAGAGCGGAAGCGGCTATGTGGTGCCCAGTGCAGTCGCCAAAGCTGGAGTGGTGACCCTGACCAAATCTCTGGCTGCGGAATGGGGCAAATACGGCATCCGTCTGAATGCCATTGCACCCGGTCCTTTCCCCACAGAAGGGGCATGGGAACGCCTGATGCCCTCTCCAGAGTTTGGAGACAAACTCAAAAGCCGTGTGCCCTTGCGCCGATATGGCGAGCACATCGAACTGGCCAACCTTGCCAGTTACCTCCTGAGCGACCTCTCTGGATTCATCACAGGCGACCTGATTCACATTGATGGTGGAGAAAGCGTCTGGAACGCGGGGGAATTCAACATCCTGGATGAGCTTTCCCCTCAGGACTGGATGAAGATGGCCGAAAGCCGCAAAAAAGGCTGAAACAAATGTGACAAAACTGTAACCCTTTTTGAGGGGCACACGGTACACTGTGCCCATGGACATACAGGGACGCATTGGCGGCAGCAGCGTGGGCTACGACATTCAAGCCACCTACACACCCCCTCTGGTTCATGGGCGCATTGGTGGTCATCACATCGGAAAAAACATTCTGCTCAACATCGAACACCAGACTGTGCATGGACGCATTGGTGGCAGCAGCGATGGTTTTGATGTGAATGTCAGCCTCGGTAAACACACCGAAGGTCGGCTGGGTGGAAATTTCATAGGACAGGATGTGCAATTCGAGGTGCAAGGCCAATCCATCACAGGCAGACTGGGTGGAGCCACGTTGGGATTCGATCTGAATTTGCACATGGACCACCAGCAACTCACTGGACGCATCGGAGGCCACATCGAAGGCAAAGACCTGACCCTTCATGGACCTGCACCAGCAGAAATCCTGACCTTGCTCGGGGTGGTGGCCTTCAAAGTCTTGCAAGACGACACTGAGCACAGTTCCGCCAGCGCAAGCAGTGGTTGAAACCAGAAACCCTCAGTCAGAGCTGAGGGTTCTTCTTTTGCCAGAGAAAAGCTATTCCAGACTGCCGATCACATTCAGGTAAAGCTGCACAAAAAGGGTCTCGTCGATGGTCTGGTTGTGGTTCCAGGTGGCACTCACACAGAAACGGTTGCCTGCTGCATCAACAAGTGCTGTGGTGAGGTTCAAGACGCCCACCTCGCTGCCTCCCTTGTAACTGACCTGTTTGAAATCTCTGGGGTTCACCGGACCGGGATTGATCTGGGTGACCTTGAGGTTCTGGACTTTTTCCATCAGGTTGCAGGCTTCCAGAGGGGTCATCAGCCATTCTGCACGCAAGTCTCCGGGCACATTGGCATACACGATTTTGGACGCAGGGATCAGGTCGAGTTGCTTCAAGACCTCCTGCCTGACGTTCACATCGCCAGTCACATAACGGTCCAGAGCCGCTTTGTTCTGGGTGTCCCTGAGGGCAAACAGGTTTCGTGTGGTGAGCAAGGGTTTGTTGCGCCCTGGAAGGAATTTTTCGATGCTTTCACGCCCAAGCACCCGAATCAAAACATCGGTGGCGGTGTTGTCGCTCTGGGAAACCATCAAACCTGCCAGAGTTTCCAGAGTCAAAGAAGACCCCACAGGCCACTCTTGCAGAAAGCCACTCGGGAGGCTGATGTCTCCTTCTTGCAATTGGGTCACGGTGTCCCATTTGAGGGTGCCAGCATCGATTTTCTCTTGCAAAGCTGCCAGAACCGCCAGTTTGAAAGTGGAGCCCACCGCCAGAGGATCGGTGGTGCCTGCCTCCTGCACCTTCTGACCATTTTTAAGCACCAACACCGAGAATTTGCCGGGCAAATTGAAGTACGCCTTGATGGCCCCTTTCAGGTCTTTGACTCTGGGCTTGCTGCCTGTGAACAACAGGGTGGTGATTTTGCCCTGAGCATCCAGACGGATGGTGGCGTTCACCAGCGTTTTTTCAAACTCAATCACAAAGTTCTGGCCGTCTGGGGTGACTTTCTGAAAAGCCCCACCCTGCTTCACCAGACCGCTGATCACCGTCTGAATTTGCGCCAGAGGCACCTGTTTGAGGATGTCTGCGGCAAACCATTCGGATTTGACAGGACCTTGATTGAAAAGCCGGGCGAGGGCCTGCTCTGGGGTGACCTGTGAAAACTGCGCAGAAGCCACACCTGCCAGAGCAACGACCGCCATCACAGCCAAAGGCATTGAACGCTTGAACATGAATCTTCTCAACTCCTCGAAGCGGTTTTCATGGTGCACCGCACTTTTATGAACTGTTTTGAAATCAGAACTGTGCACCTTCAAGGTTGCTCAGAACACCCTTTGATCACAACTGGTGCCACCTGCGAACATTCAGGGTGCCCTCTTCCATGCCGACCACAATGATGGGCTCTCCCACTTGCAAAGCATCGCTGGAACGGGCATGAAACTCGGTGACCTGGCCCGAGACGGTCAGCATCACTTTGCCGGGATGCTCTTCTCTGGGGGGAACCAGCACTTTTCCGGTTCTGCCCACGAGATCTCCGACCTGACCGCTGAACTCTTGCTGGCGCGCATATCGGAACAACCATCCAGTGGTGATGCCCACGCTGATCCCGGTGATCACTGCAAACACCCATTGACCACCCATGCTGAGCCCCATGCGCCCTGCAATCACGCCACCCAGACCAAAAAAAGCCAGTGCGAACACCAGAGCCCGCAAATTCAACCACGAAAAAATGTCCTGCAAATCCGCATGACCCACATCCGGGGTGCCATCGTGCTGAAACAGCAGCGACACCAGAATCAATGCACCTCCAATCAGCAAACACAACCAGAAAACCATGGGATCCTCCGCCTCACAATACGAGGTTCATGCAACAAATGTTCCTGCGGCCTTTTTGAGGACTTTTATACAATAAAACAACATGGACATTCTCGAAACCTGTTTGTATGTGAACGACCTGCTGGAAGCAGAAAACTTCTACTGTGGCCTGCTCGGGTTTGAGGTGTACTCCAGAAGACCTCCACGCCACATCTTCTTGAAAGCAGGCAACGGCATGCTTTTGCTGTTCAACCCCGAGGAGTCCCTGAAACCCGGTTCCCTGCCTGTGCATGGAACACGTCCTGGAGGCCACATCTGCTTTGAAATGGCTCAGGAGCGCCTTGACTTCTGGGAAGCCCGTTTTGAGCTGGCAGGTTTTGCCGTCACCCGTTATGACTGGGGTGCACCCAAAGGAGAGTCTTTGATGGTCTACGATCCCAGTGGGAATCTGGTGGAGATGGCGTCCAGAGCACTCTGGGGTTAAATCCCCCGTTGCTTGCATGGCTTGCAAGTGGCCCCTTAAAGAAGGGGTAAGCATCCCTTGTGGCGCTTGCCCAAACAAAAGTCCCCCTGAGATCAGGGGGACCGCTTTGAGCTTGCGAGAAGCCGGGGGTAACAGGGGGGTTACTTGGGTTCGTTGACGATGGTGATGCGGCCTTCCAACTGGGGGTTGGCGGACTTCACAAAAGCGAAGTAATCGTTGACGACCACGTAATCGGTCAGGTAGGTGTCCTGACGGAAACCTTTGGCGTTTTTCAGCACGGCGAAATTGTCCCCACCGTTGGCAATGAAGTTGTTGGTCACCACTTTGTAGGTGGCGGCACGGTCAATGGCTTTGAAGGTGCCATCGGCCTGCTTGATTTCTGCACTGAGCACGCGGCTTCCTGCAGGTTTGGTGGGATCAAAGCTGTAACGCATTCCGCCCACTTGCAAGAAACGGCCTGCACCGTTGGCCCAGTCGCTCACGCCGTTTTCCAGAGCAGCGATGACTTCCTGTCCAGTCAGGTCCATCACGTACACGGTGTTGCCGAAGGGCTGCACGGTGATGGTGTCTCCGTTGGTGACGGTTCCGGCCTGAATGGTGGCGCGGATGCCCCCACCGTTCATCAGGGCAATCTGGGTGCCGTATTTCTGGGTGGCCCACAGGTAAGCGTCGCTGATGAAGTTCCCGAGGTTGGTTTCGCGTTTGCGCACATCGGCACGGTCACCGTTCAGTTTGACGGCAGCGGTGCCCACCGGGGTTTTCCGGAAGGCTTCGAGGGGAAGCTGGAAGGCGCGCATGGTGGCGGCCAGACGGATGTCGTTTTTGTAGCTCTGGTTGACGGGGTACACTTTGCCGTTCCAGCTCTGGGGCACGCCGTCTTCGTTGAAGGCCACGCGCAGGGAGCCGTAGAATTTGGCCCATTCCCAGGATTGCACGATCAGAACGGTGTTGCCGTTGGCATCCTGCTTGACGGTGGGGTAATCGCCCTCTGGAGCAGGCAGCCCGAGTCCTTCGTATTTGCCGAGGGGGGTGTGGCTGTGGCCGCCGATGATCACGCCCACCCCTTTGAGTTGGGGAGCCAGAGCAAGGTCCACGCTGTAACCGAGGTGGGACAGCAGCACGATGTGTTTGACGCCCTGAGCACGCAGTTCGTCTGCGGCTTTCTGGACGGTTTCTCTGGGATCAAGGAATTTGACCGTGTCGCCGGGGCTGGAGGTGATGGGGGTATCCGGTGTGGTCACACCGATCACACCCAGAGGGCCATTTTCGGTTTGCAGGACCACGTAGGGTTTGATCAGGCCTTTGAGTTTTTCGTCGCCAGAGGCGTCGATGTTGGCAGACACCACAGGGAAACTGGCGTTTTTGATGTAGTCGGCAAGCTGGGCAGGTCCGTTGTCGAACTCGTGGTTGCCGATGGTCTGGGCCTGTGTACCGAAAGCTTCCATGTAGGCAAGGTCAGCGAGGCCTTTGTACACCTGACCGTAGAGGGTTCCGGTGAACACGTCGCCAGCGTCCAGCACCACAGGGTTCAGGGAGCGACGTTTGAGTTCGTCAATCAGGGTTTTGACGCGGGCAACCCCACCGTACTGCACACTGAAGGCTTTGCCGTCTGGACCGGTGCCGGTCACGGTGGTGGGTTCGAGCCTGTCGTGGGTGTCGTTGGAGTGCAGGAAGGTGAACAGGGTCAGGCCAGAGCTGCTCTGTGCTTTGGCGGCACTGCCACTCACAGTGATGGCGCTTCCCAGACCGAGGATCTTCAGCAGGTTACGGCGTGAAATCTTACTCATCTTTCCCCCTAATCAAATTGGTGCAAAACACAGCCTGACCGTGTCTTACAGTGTTTTGGACTTCCGTCAGATCAGTATCATACAACTTTAGATGGAGTACAAGTTTTATGGATTGAAGTCGGTTTAAGTTTTCAAAAGAACACTGGGGAAATCAAAGCACCCATACAGGGAAAACCCCAATTGAAAAGTCTGATTTTGAGGGGTTTTTCTCTGGATGCGAAATACACAAACCCTTGCCAGAGGTTCAATACAGGAATTCACGGATGTCATAACGGGCAGCTTTCAAACCTCTGGCACGCAAGGCCGTGGCCCAGAAGGTTAATTCGGTCTCGACCTCTGGCTCGGTCATGGGGGTGAAGCCTGCTTCTGCCCTTTTTTCTGCGTAGGTGAAACCCGGGTGCTCCACAAAAGGGGAAAGGTAAATGAGGTCCTTCCCATCCAGAGGCATTTTTGACAGCACTTCAAAGGTGGCTTCCCTGTGGGGCATACGAAGTTCATGGCCTCCCACACCCACCATCAGGATCAGGCCCACCTGCAAACCTGCGGTTTTGAGTTCCTGCACAAAGGCCAGAAGGTCTTGGCGGTTGCCCGGTTTGTTGATGAATTCCAGCACCCCATCGTGACCGCTTTCCATTCCGATGAACACCCGGCCCAGCCCCAGAGCCCGCAATTCCTGCCACTCCTGCACCGAATGCCTGCTCCCTGTGAACACATCAATGAAACTGGCGATGGGCAAGGCTGGGAAAGCATCACGGCTGGCCCTCAGCATGTCTTTCAGGCGGGTCACACTGAGGGCCAGAGCGTTGCCATCCGCCAGAAAAATGCTTTTTCTGAGCAGGACACCTTGACCCAGAAAAGCTTTGACCGCCTGCACATGCTCCCGAAACTCCTCGGGGGTTTTGACCTTGAAAGGACGGTCCGCATAGAAATTGCAGAAAGTGCACTTGTTCCAGGTGCATCCTTCGGTGGCCTGCAAGACCACTGAAAGGTACTGGTCTGGGGGCAGGATCGAAATGGGACGGTACACCTGCAAAAAACGCTCCCTTTCCGAAAACAATTGATCCGGGGTTTTGATGTGCTGCAAACGGATTTGCAGCTCCTCTGGAAGGTCAGGGAGGTGTGTTTGCACCAGAGCATGCACCTCTTCAAACACCTGTCCGGCCTCCTGAGGGGTCAGCACTTTGCGCTGTCTGCCCTGCTCCTGGTGGCGCAGGTGCACCCCACTGGCAAGGTCCCTTTTGTACACCATCCCCTTCCTGAACAACGAAACCAGACGGCCTTCAAGGTCGAAGGAAACCACCGTCTCGGGGTCAGGACTGAAGGTGGTGCTGTGGGGATACAGGTGGTGCTTCATGGCCCGAGTGTACCGATTGCAAGCCCACCAAAGCAAAAGCTGTCTTGATGGCAAGCAAAACAAAGTCTTTGTTGGAAATGGGCTCAAAATTGCAAATCTGTAAACGTTTTCGGAAACACATCCTTACATCCGCTTAACAATGCTCCATGAAACCCCTATAATTCAGATGGACTCACAACGTCAGGAATTCCGTGTCAAAGGAACAGCATGCCGATCTGGGATGAATTGAGCGAGGCAATTGAAAGTGGTGTGGTGGTCACCAATCCACAGGGGTATTGTATTTACAGCAATGCTTTTGCCCGTTCCCTGCTGCCACCAGATCCTCTGGAAACCCCCATGGGCAGCCATTTCACCGAAAATTTGCAAGACCTTTTTCGCGGAGAGCAACTTCCCAGCGAAGGCCGCCACCTGACCGCCCACCTGAAAAACGCCGAAGAGCTGCACCTGTTCGTGAAAAGCCGCCCGAGTGGTGGGGCTGTGGTGTTCCTGCAACCCGGACGTGCAGAACTGTCCAAAGTGCTGCAACGCGAAGAACGGTTCCGGGCACTGGTGGAAATTTCGCCAGATGCCATTTGCATGCTCAATGAGCGACTGGACATCATGTATGCCAACAGCAGCATGACCTCCCTGCTCGGGCTTGCCGAACACCAGATCCTGAACCTCAACCTCTGGCAACTGGTCAATCCAGAGGATCAGGCTTTCCTGCTGCGCCTGATGAACGCCCTTCCAGACATGGAGGAGGTGCTTCCGGCCACCGAACAGCACTGGCACACCCCCGGTGGGGAACCTCTGGAAGTGGAGGTGGTTTGCCGCTCATGGCTGGAAAGCGACTCCAGAGAACGCATCACCGTCTTGATCGCCAGAGACATCCGGGCACGCAAAGCCTCTGAACGCCAGTTGCGGGAAAGCGAAGCCCGCCACCGCACCATGCTGAATGCCATTCCAGACACAGTGTTCCTGATTGACCATCAGGGGATTTGCCGGGATGTGCACTCTCCAGCCCCGGAATTGCTGGCTGCACCAGTGCAATCCTTGCTCGGGCAACGCATTTTCGACCTGTTCATGCCAGAGTTGGCCGAGCTTTTTGAGCATGTGATTGACAAGGCTCTGGAAACTGGCGAACTGCAAACGGTGGAATACACTTTGGAGCTGGAAGGCAAAATGCAGTTTTTCGAGGCCCGCGTGATGCGTCACAGCAAGCAGGATGTGCTGGCCGTGGTGCGCGACATCACCGACCACAAAGCCTATCTGGAGCGCCTCGAATACCTGAACCAGTACGACCAGTTGACCGGACTGCACAACCGTGCCCACCTGCAAGAAAACGCAGAGCAATTGATCCTGACCTCCGAGCCCCATCAGGTGGTGGGAGTGATGCTCTGGGACGTCAACCGCTTCAAGGACATCAACGATTCTCTGGGTTTTGCCACCGGAGACGAGCTTTTGCAGGCGGTGGCCCGCAGGTTGCGCCGCCACATCGCCCACCCGGATGTGCTGGGCAGGCTGGACGGAGACGAATTCGCCATGGTCCTGCGCCGCTCATCCATTGCAGAACTGATGCAGGTGGCCTACACCGTTCAGCAGGGCTTTGAAAAACCCCTCAAATTCGGAGGCCAGAGGCATGTGCTGTCTCTGGCAATGGGTCTGGCGATTTACCCACAGCAAGGCCAGACCTACCACGACCTGCTGCGTGAAGCCAATTCTGCCCTCAGGTACGCCAAAATCAACCGTCAGGGGATTGCGGTATACCGTCCAGAGTTTGATTTCCCTTCCAGCGAACGCATGCTGATGGAGCAAGAACTCCGCGACGCCATCCAGAGCCGCAACCTGCAACTGGAATACCAGCCCCTCTGGGACATCCAGAGGCACAAACTCTGGGGTGTGGAGTGTCTGGTGCGCCTGAAAAACCGTGAAGGCGGATTCATCCCGCCCGAAGATTTCATCGAACTTGCCGAAGAAACCGGACTGATCCGCAAACTGGACCAGCACGTCATCGAGAAGGCCATGGGAGAGTTGCAGGGCACCGATTTCGTGTGTTCGGTGAACCTGTCTCCCAGCACCCTCAGGGATTCAGAATTCTTCGGGTGGATGCAGGAATTCGCAGCTCAACTCGGGCCTAGAGCGGCCCAATTGCAAATCGAAGTGACCGAGGGAACCCTGATGCAGGAACGTGATTTGGTGGTGGGACGGCTGGAGGATCTGCGCAAACTGGGCATCAAAGTGGCACTGGACGACTTTGGGGTGGGGTACTCTTCGATGAGTTACCTGAAACACCTCCCTCTGAATGTCTTGAAACTGGACCGCAGTTTCACCACGCACCTTGTGGAGTCCGAAACCGACAACCGCCTGATGGACAGCCTGATCCAGCTCGGGCACGGTCTGGGCTTTCAGGTGATTGCCGAAGGGGTGGAAACCCTCGAACAGGTGGAGTGGCTGAAAGCCCACCACTGTGATTTCATTCAGGGCTACTACATTTCCAGACCCCTCGGACAGCACGCCCTGCACCTGTGGATGGAGACCCTCAGGTGACGGTGATGGTGCTCCCTGTGCGTTCCTGGGGTCGGCTGGCGGTGCCTTTGCTGACTGCAGCAGGGGTGATTCTGCTGGTCCAGCTTTCTCCCCTGCCCCTTGTGGGGGTCATTCTGGCGGCTCTGGCTGCAGTGTCGTTGGTGCTGTATCCCATTCCAGCGTCCCATCTGAGCGCTCTGGTGATTGCCATTCTGATGGTTCTGGGCTGGAACACCCCCATCGAAAGCAAAACCATGCTGGTGGCCGGAAGCCTGATCCTCACCAACCTGATCGGCCTGTATTACCGCAAGCC
The DNA here is from genome assembly GCF_000745915.1 of Deinococcus misasensis DSM 22328. Taxonomy (NCBI): domain Bacteria; kingdom Thermotogati; phylum Deinococcota; class Deinococci; order Deinococcales; family Deinococcaceae; genus Deinococcus; species Deinococcus misasensis. Next base: position 29,023 of record NZ_JQKG01000031.1, on the reverse strand, counting down.
CCGCACACCCAAAAGCCTCGCCACCCAGTCCCTGCTGCTGGGCCTCTGGACCGAACTGGAAGACAGCCCGACCATCGATGGGGTCCTGAACTACACCAGAGAATTCCTTTTGAAGCATGGGGTCAAAACCGTGGAGCTGCACCACAACATCACCCAGACCCTGCCCAACACCTATTCCATTTACGCCCTCAACCAGAGGGTCACCCAGCTTGAAGTGCGCGGGGTGCCTTCCCACATCCAACTGGATGACCTCTTGAAGGTGCTGGAAGCCCGGCTGTCCCAGATTGCCCGAAATCAGGAAAATGCTTTCCTGAACTACATCACTCTGGAGCTGCAAGACGCCCACAACCTCAAAGAAGGGGCCGAACAGGTGTGTTATGCCCTGCTGTCCCACCGCAATTACACCAGTTGCGGCGTGTACCTCTACGACAAGAAAGAATTTCTGCCTTACGCGCACACCTTCTCTGAGGCCACCCCGATTGCTTTTGGTCACAACCTGCTCTGGAAAGCTTATCTGGAGCAAAGGGCTCTGTTCACCCACGATGAAGTGACCGCGCGCAACCACGGCCTGACCGACTTTGAGAAAGCGGCTGTGGCCATCATCCCCCTGCCCTCCCTGAGCCGATCCAGAGCCTTTCTGGTGGTGGGACGCAAAGAATACGAGCGCTGGGACAGCGAGGAACAGGAGTTCCTCAGCAACCTTGGCAGGCAACTGGGCATGCTGATCCAGAAACAAACCCTGCTGGAACGGCTCAGCAAAAGCGAAGCCATCCTGAGCGCCCTGCGCTCCCTGAGCCTTGATGAATTGAACTCCCTCCTGATGACTGCAGCCGCAGACCTGCTGCCCGGCGCACAATACGGTGCCCTGCTGATCCGTGAAGACCAGCATTACCGGATGGTGGCCAGTCAAGGGCTGGACCTCGGACCTCTGGCCCACGTGCGGATTCCAGAGGAAGACGTCCTGATCTGGTACGGCGGGTCCAAAGAAGAGTGTCTGAAGGGGATTCCACGCATCCGCAGGTTGACCCAGCAGGATCAGGACATCCGGCGCATCCAGAGCACCGTGCTTCAGGACCTTGTGCCCCTTTCCAGACTGCAAGCCGATTTGTGCGTCCCCATCGTACACAACGGAGAATTGCTGGCTTTTCTGTCTCTCAACAACATGCTGGACCGCCATGCCTTCGATCAGGACGCTCTGGAGGTGGCCGGACTGCTGGGAAGCCAACTGGCCGTGATCGTGCAGGAAGCCAACCTGAGGCAGGAGCTTTCTGATGCTGCTGCCACCGATCCTCTGACCGGACTGCCCAACCGACGGGCCATGGAAAACCTGATTCCTCTGGGACTGGCCAGCCTGCGGCGCAACGGACAGGACGCCAGTTTCCTGCTGATGGACCTGAACGGCTTCAAGGGCATCAACGACCACTTTGGGCACAAGTTCGGCGATGACATCCTGAAACAGGTGGCCCGTTCCCTGAAAGGGGTGCAGCGTTCAACGGATCTGATTTTCCGTCTGGGTGGAGATGAGTTCCTCGCTTACCTGCCTGCCACCACCCTGCCAGAGGCCAAACAGGCTGCTGAGCGTTTCCGACATGCCATCGAGGAACTCAGCTTGAAAGAGCACCCTCTGGGGGCCAGCATCGGGATTTCCTGCTTCCCAGAGGAGTCCGAGAACCTGCAAGAACTGGTCCGCCTTGCAGATGAGCGCATGTATGAGGCCAAACAAACCCACCATGCCTTGAAGTCACGTTTTCGCACTTGAAAGCCTGCCCAAAACCCCGTAGGCTGACATCGAATGTCGGATTATGCCCCTCCACCAGACCACCAGAGGCTGTATCTCGAAGTCCAGTACCTCGGGACGCATTTTCAGGGCTGGCAAATGCAGGCACAGGGAGAACGCACTGTTCAAGCAGTCCTGCATGAGGCCATCCAGAAGTTCGCAGAGGCGCACCCTCCTGTGGCCTGTGGCCGCACCGACACAGGCGTTCACGCCGAAAACATGCCGGTGCACATCGACGTCAAAGGTTTGAGGTTGCCGATTTCCAAACTGAAACGTGCCCTCAATGCCCACCTTCCAGCAGATGTCAGCGTTTTGAAAGCCGAACTGGCCCCACAAGGTTTCCATGCCCGGTTCAGTTGCCAGTGGCGGGCCTACCGTTACGACCTCCTGCTGAGCGAAGACCGGCTTCCCCTCTATGAGACCCGTGCACTGAGGGTCTCCCATGCACTAAACTTGGAACAGATGCAACAGGCCGCGACACTGCTGGTCGGAGAGCACGATTTTCGGGCATTCGCCACCCAGGAAGAACGGCAAACCCGTCGCATCATTTACGACTGCCACCTGATCCGCTCTGGCGTTCACCTTTCCATTCACATTCGGGGAGAAAGCTTTCTCAGGCACCAGATCCGTGCCATCATCGGAACCTTATTGCTGATTGGCAGTGGCAAAATGCCACCGGCTGACCTTGAAGCCCTCCTGCAAGGCAAAGACCGCGCCGAAGCAGGACCCAACGTCAAACCCCACGGCCTGCACTTTCTGGGCGCAGGTTACTGAATCGAGACACGGACAAGACCATGTACGACATCATTGGTGACATTCACGGATGCCATGCAGAATTGCAGCGGCTTCTGAAGCAACTCGGCTATTCGGCACGCTACCGCCACCCCGACAACCGCCAACTGGTGTTCGTCGGAGACATTGCAGACCGTGGCCCTCAGGTGGTGGAGGCCTACCAGCTGGTCATGCGACTGGTGCGCGAGGGGGTCGCCCAGTGCGTGATGGGCAACCACGACCTCAGGATCCTGAACCACCTTTCGGGTCAGGGGAAAGTGGACTCTCCCAACACCCGGCAATCCATGCTGCAAATTGAAGCTGCGCCCAAAAGCTTTCAGGCAGACCTCTTGTCTTTCCTGACCGGCCTTCCCCATCAACTGACCCTCGATCATGGCCGACTGATTGTGGCCCACGCTGGACTGCCCACCATCCACCACGGACAGAACACCCCAGAGGCCCGCCAGATCGCCATTCACGGTGAGCGGGTCATGCACAACGGCAAACTGACCCGCGTGGACTGGGCCAAAGACTATCAGGGGCCTGCTCTGGTGGTGTATGGGCACACCCCGGTTCGCAAAGTGCGCTGGGTGAACAACAGCGTCAACATCGACACCGGATGCGTGTTTGGTGGCAAACTGACCGGCCTGCTTTATCCAGAGCGCACCACCGTCAGCGTACCCGCCTCAAGGATCTACAACATCAAATCCGGCGTGTGGGACCAGTTCGGCATCTGACAAGCCATCAGCGGTCAGCACTCAGCCATCAGCGAAAAACCACCATGAAGCTTTGGCCTCTGGAAGGTCATTTGCTTCTCTGACCCTACTGCATGGCCCAGTATTCGCGCCTGAGCAAGCCATAAATGCAGAAATTGATGTACTGCTCGGGGTGCAGGTGATGGCGGCGTTCTTCTTGCAAAATGGCCTCCAGCCTGAATCCCAGCTTCTCGGGAATCCTTCTGGACACCCGGTTGGCTTCATCAGTGCAGATTTCGATGCGGTGAAGCTGCATGTGGTGAAACCCGTAGTACAGCATCGCCTGCACGGCCTCTTGCATGTATCCCTGACCCACAAAATCCTTGCCCAGCCAGTAACCGATTTCGGCTTTGGGGGTGGCCCAGTCCAGAAACTGAAAACTGGCCGTTCCCATCAGGGCACCATCGTTGCGCCTCACCAGCATGAAACGCAGTTGCTCTTTCTGGTCCAGAAAATGCTGAATGCTCTGCTGCAATCGCTCGCGGGTGGCAGACAGCTCGGGGAGGGTTTTGGCCCACGACATCCACTGCTTGAGGTGCTCGTGAGAATCTTCCATCAGGGCCTGAAACGGCTCTGCGTCCTGCAGGTTGGGAATGCGCAGCAGGAGGCGCTCGGTGTGGATCTCCGTGGGGAGGTCCAGAAGAGGGGAACGGGGCATGCAGACAGCATATCCGGGCGCTTTTGCGCAGATCAATCACCAGAGGAAGGACATCTGCATCCTTCCTCTGGTCCTTTGATGCGGCTGTTTCAGCGCAGGAACAACTTGTACGCAGGATTTTCTTCCTGACACTGGTACTCATAACCCAGACGGTCCAGAAAAGTCTGGAAGGCATGCATGTCTTCCTCAGGGACCTGAATGCCGCAGAGCACCCGTCCATGCGAACTGCCATGGTTGCGGTAATGGAACAGGCTGATGTTCCAAGTGGCCTGCATGGCGTTCAGGAAATCCGACAGGGCACCGGGACGCTCGGGGAAAACAAAGCTGTAGATGCGCTCGTTTTCGGCCTCAGGGGCACGGCCTCCCACCATGTGACGCACGTGCACCACTGCCAGTTCATCCTGACTGAGGTCCGTCACAGCATACCCCAGACCCGAGAGGTCCTCCAGAATCTGGCGTCTGTCACGCGGATTTTCCATCTGCACCCCCACAAAAATGTGGGCCTGAGAAGAAGGTGCATAACGGTAATTGAACTCGGTGATGTTGCGTTTGCCCAGTGCCTGAATGAAGCCTTTGAACGCACCGGGACGCTCTGGGATGGTTACGGCAATGATGGCTTCTTTCTGCTCACCGACATTGGCCCGTTCGGCCACATGGCGCAGGCGGTTGAAGTTGATGTTTGCCCCGCAAGTCAGGGCCACCAGCGTTTCCCCCTGAATGCCCTTCTCGCGCACGTAACGGGTCATGCCTGCGGTGGCCAGAGCCCCTGCGGGTTCCTGCACGGCACGGGTGTCATCAAAGATGTCTTTGATGGCAGCGCACACCTCGTCGGTGGACACCCGAACGTACTCATCCACGTACTGGCGCACCAGATTGAAGGTGTGCTCTCCAACCCGCTTCACAGCGACCCCATCCACAAAAATGCCCACCTGAGACAGGGTAACCCGTTCTCCAGCTTCCACACTGCGGGTCATGGCGTCCGAGTCCTCGGGTTCGACAGCCACGATTTTGATGTTGGGATTCACGCTTTTGAGCAATACAGCGATTCCGGCAGCGAGTCCGCCTCCGCCAATCGGCACGAACACCGTGTAACTCTGGGCACGGCACTGCTGCAAGATCTCCAGGCCCACCGTTCCCTGACCTGCAATCACGTAAGGGTCATCGTAAGGGTGCACAAACGTGAAGCCCTGCTCTGCCTGCAACTGGTAAGCATGGGCTTCGGCGTCGGAGTAACTGTCACCGAACAGCACCACCTCTGCACCGTAACCCCGCACGGCTTTCACTTTGATGTCTGGAGTCGTGGCTGGCATCACGATGACCGCCCGAATGCCCATCTTCTGGGCACTGAATGCCACCCCCTGCGCGTGGTTCCCCGCAGAGGCACAAATCACCCCTCTGGCCCGCTCCTCATCGGTGAGCATGGCCATCTTGTTGTACGCCCCCCTGAGTTTGAAGGAATGGACCGGCTGGGTGTCTTCGCGCTTGAAGTAAACCGTGTTCCCGAGGCGCTCCGAAAGGCTGCGGGCATGGTCCAATGCAGTCTCTCTGGCCACATCGTACACACGGCTCCCGAGGATTCTCTGTACGTACTCCAGATTCATGGTTTTCATGCTACGCCCTGAATGTTGGGATTTCACGTCATTTGTACGCATTTGGAGGGCTGTGCTGTGGCACAGCCGCAGAAGGCTGAAGCCAAAGCTTCTACAGGGCTTTGGCTTTTGCAACGCAGGGCGAGGCACGCCTCGCCCCTACATCTGCCTTCTGCCGATAACGTTATCCCTTCCTCCCCTTTTCTCGATAACACCTGACCCCAAATGCTGGGCCATTTCGCTGAGAACCCCTTTGCGGAAGGGGGTTATGATGCCTGTATGGATCCCCTCAGCCTGACAGCCATTCTGGTCACCATCCTCTTCTGGGCTTCGTCTTTTGCTGGAATCAAGGCCGGGCTGGAGCACTTTTCTCCCGAGCACCTGACGGTGTACCGCTTTCTGGTCGCCAGCGTTGTGCTGCTGATTTACGCAGCCATCAACAAAATTCCGTTTCCAGAGTGGAAAGATGTGCCCCGCATTTTTGGGGTGTCTTTGCTGGGGATCACCATTTACCATTACGCGCTCAATTTTGGTGAAATCACGGTGCCTGCAGGGGTGGCCAGCCTGATCATTGCAGCAGGGCCGGTGTTCACTGCACTCATGGCGACCTTGTGGCTGGGGGAAAGGCTGAACTGGCTGGGCTGGCTGGGCATTTTTGTGAGCATCTCTGGGGTGACCCTGATAGTGCTGGGCAAAGGTGGAGACCTGAGCTTCACACAGGGGGCATTGCTGATTTTGCTTTCAGCGTTCGTGACCTCGTTGTACTTTGTGCTGCAGAAACCTCTGTTGAAAAAATACCCTCCCAGACAGTTCACCGTTTGGTCTCTGGTGTTCGGAACCCTGCCGATGCTGGTCTCCCTGCCCGGCTTGCCCGAGGAAATTCGGGCAGCCCCTGCCAGTGCCAACTGGGCTGTGGTTTACATCGGGATTTTTCCGGCGGCTCTGGCTTACCTGACCTGGACCTTCGCCCTGAGCCGGGTTCCGGCCAGCATCACCACCAGCTTTCTGTATGTTTCTCCTGTGCTGGCCATCATCATTTCTTACTTCTGGGTGCATGAGGTGCCCAATCAAGTGACCCTGATTGGCGGAGCGATTGCCTTGATTGGGGTGGTGATTGTGAACACGCTCGGGAAGCCGAGGGCCGAGGGCACAGGGCCGAGAGCGAAACAAGCCTGAGCATGCGCAGCAGGCAGAAAAACCAGTCAACCTATTGATTTTGGGCATACAGTCAAAGCCTTGAAGCCCTCGGCTCTTGGCCCTGTGCCCTCGGCTGAATTTGCCAAATGTGATTTGCCCCTAGACCCCACCTCTCCACTCTCATACACTGCTAACCATGACCCTTTCCATTGAGCTGAACCAGATCGCCATCGAACTCAATGGACGGCAGGTGCTCAGGGATGTGAACCTGAGCATCGAATCTGGAGAATTCATCGCGATCATTGGGGCCAGTGGAGGGGGGAAAAGCACCCTCCTGAGGGTGATTGCTGGCCTCTTGAAGCCCAGAGCAGGCACCCTGAAGGTGTCTTCGCAGCCCGCTTTTGTGTTTCAGGATTACCGACTGTTGCCGTGGCGCACCGTTCTGAAGAATGTGAACCTGCCCAGAGAGGTGCAGGGCAAGGGGATGGACCCTCTGGAAGCCCTGAAACTGGTCGGGATGGAGCAGTACAAAGACCTGTATCCCGCGCAACTTTCAGGGGGGATGCGGGCAAGGGTGGCGGTTTCGCGTGCCCTTGCACAGGACAGTGAAATCATCTTGATGGATGAGCCCTTTGCTGCTCTGGATGCACTGGTCCGTGAGCGGTTCAATGCAGAACTCAAGCGCCTGCACCGCAAAAACCGCCGCACCATTTTGTTTGTGACCCACTCGATCCGTGAAGCCGTGTATCTGGCCGATCGGGTGGTGGTGATGAAAGACGGCACCATCGCTGACATCATCGACACCAAACTGGAAGGCCGGGTGAGTGCCTACACCGACGGCATCGAAGCCCGTTTGCGCGAATTGCTGGGGGAAGGCAACTCCACCCTCCTGAGCACCACCCCTGTCCAGAGAAAAGTGCGCCTTGAAGGGTGGCTGGCTTTGCTGGCTCTGGCGGTTTTTCTGGTGGGATGGCATTTCCTGAGTTTCACCCAGAATGCTTTCTCACTGCCTGGTCCCCTCAAAGTGCTGGCAGAACTGCAAACTGCATGGGGTGAACTGTCTGGCCAGATGCTCCTGACCCTGAGAACCACCCTGTACGGCATTGTTTTTGGCCTACTGATGGGGATTCTGCTGGGGTATCCTCTGGGGCGCTTTCCCATGCTGGAACGCATTTTTTCACCGTTTCTGGTGGCCAGCCAGAGCACACCCATCATTGCCATTGCGCCGCTTTTGATCATCTGGCTTGGGTTCGGGACCGCTCCAGCCATTGTGGCAACCACCCTGACCGCTTTTTACCCGATCATGATTGCCACCATGACCGGGGTCCGTGAAGTGGAAAACACCTACCACGAGTATTTCGACACGCTGGACGCTTCTTTCTGGCAGCGGCTCAGGTTGCTGGAAGCGCCCGGTTCCCTGCCCGTCATGCTGGGCGGCCTGAAACTGACCGCCAGTCTGGCCCTGATTGGGGCGGTGGTCTGGGAATTTGTCAGCAATGCACCCGGATTGGGGGCAGCCATCAATCAGGCTCGGGCCTATTACAACACCCCGAGAATGTTTGCAGCGATCTTGCTTTTGACCGCTCTGGGTGCAGGGCTTTATGCTCTGGTGACGGTGCTGGAACGGGTGGTCCTGAGGTACCGCCGCAAGTCCAAATGACATGTGATCCCATGTAGACATCTTTAAAAAGATGTCTGCTTTTTAAAAACCTTCTACACAGCTTTTTATATCATGAAGCATGCAATCATGGTTTCAAGATTCAAGATGGCATTTGACGTTGGGTTTTAAAGTCAGAACTGGTTTTTCAGAATTCATGGACGCTGCACTCAAAACATTGCAATGTTATGGTCAGGTCGATGTGCAGCACCACCAAGGGGTGGCCCGCTTCTCTCAACAGCATCACCTTCCTCTGGCCTTTCCAGAGCAAATCCGTCTGGTGGTGTGGGAACAGAAATGGGGCTCGGTGGTGCAGGTGACCATCCACCATGCCTTGATGGACGGGTTTTCCATTGTGTTGATGGTGCGGCAGTTCAAGCAACTGCTGCAAGGCCAGACGCTCACCCCTTATCCTCAGGTGCGCAAAGAAGCCCACCCTTCTCCAGTGTTGAAACAACCCCTCAGACAGCACATCAAACTCCTGAAGCTTGCAGATGGTCGCCGTTTGCGTCCAATTGTGGCTGCCCTGTTCAGCATGTGGTTGAAGGACCACTTCCCGAAAAGCCACTGGACTTGCGGACGTCTGGCCCACGGGCGCACCAGCGAGGAGCGTCGCAGCATCGGGGTGTTTTGCAGGATTGACACCCCTGAAGGTTCCCCCTGGGTGCGGTCCATCCTGAATGAACTTCCAGAGTTTGATTTCTCGGTGCCGGGCAGCAGCCGCATCCTGATTCCCTGGCTCAATCCTCTGGCAGAGGTGGAACTCCAGAGCACCCTCAGGGCCGACACCCTCTACCTGACGTTTCGGGTGGACGCAGACCTGATGGACCGGGAAACTTTTGAACGCACGGTGCTGGCTTTTCGCACCGAATTGCAGCAGGAGGAGCAACCTTCCCTTTCCCCTGCACTTTCCCCACCCATTGCCCCTGCACTTTCCCTGAAAGAAGCCCTGCAAAAACACGCCAACCTGCAGCCTGATGGGGTGGCTCTGGAGACTCCTGAAGGACAGTGGACGTACAGGCAACTGTGGGACCATCTGCAACATGCCCATCCTGTGGCGGGTTTCCGACAGGTGGATCATGTTCTGGACGCTCTGGTGCAACTTCACCATGGTCAGGGGTACCATTTCGGTGCTGCTCAGGTCCCTCCCTGTGATGATCCTTGCTGTGTGGTGTACACCTCGGGGACCACGGGGCCACAGAAACCCATCCGGTTGAAAAAAACCGCTGTGGAGACCTATCTTGCTGCCCTGTCCAGCAAAGTTTACATTCAGCCAGGAGACCGGGTGTTGCAAGCCCACGCATGGACGTTTGATGGCCATCTGGAAAACCTCTTTCTGGCGTTGTTGCAGGGTGCCACATTGGTCGTTCCTGAACAGTCTGCCCTGCAGTTCTCTGCATGGGACCACATCCAGCATGCCAGCGTTCCCACGGCCCTTTTTCACCATTGGGCCAGAGAAAAGCATTTTCCAGCTTCCCTGAAAACCGTGATCGTGGGAGGTGAGCCTTTGCAGCCTGCCGCTCTGGCTTGCAAACCTGAAACGCTGCGCCTGATCAACACCTATGGTCCAGCCGAAGCCACCATCAGCGTCACCCTTTCTGAAGACCACAGTCTGGGACAGCCCATTGATCCAGAGCACCTGCAACTGGTGGACCCTGAAGGTCAACCTGTTCCAGCAGGCAAGACTGGAGAAATTCAAATCAGCGGACTGCAGCTTTCTCCTGATGTTGCTGGACCTTACCGCACAGGAGATCTGGCGTTCTGGCAAAACGGCAGACTCTGGTTTGTGGGCCGCAAGGAAGGCTGGGTGAAGGTGCGGGGGCACCGGGTTTCCCTGCAAGAACTCAGCGATGAACTCAGAGGAGTGACAGGTGTGGAATTTGCACAGGCCGTGTGCAACACCACAGGCCGCATTCAGGTGTTCTTTTTTCCAGCGTCCTCTGCCCTGCCGCTTCAGGAACACACCCGTCAGTGGAGGCTTCCCCTGTCTCTGGTGCCCTTGAACCACATCCCCCTGAACCTGCACGGCAAGGTGGATGAAAAAGCCTTGCAACACTGTGTGGCTTTGCCGGATCCTCCCACAGATCCCCATGAAGCGTTGCTGGTGCAAGTGGCCTCTGAAGTGCTGGGCTGTCCGGTGGGACCACAGGATGACCTTTTTGCCAGAGGGGCCGATTCTCTGGATGTCGCCGAACTCAGTGCTGGGTTTGGCCGCAGGCTGGGTTGCCTGTTTCCTGCTGAACTCCTCTACCAGCACAAAACCATCCGGTTGGTGTTGCGTCACCTGAAACCTGCAGCACTGGACTTGCCAGCTTTCATCCCCGCCCAAATCCCCTCCACTGTTCGACCAGAGGTGGCGGTGGTGGGAGCCAATGGTTTTCTGGGCATCCACCTGCTCGCCGAATTGCAACGCCAGCACACTGCGACCATGGCTGTGGTTCGGGCATCTTCACCTCAAGCTGCCAGACAGCGGCTGGAACAGGCGGCCCGCTTCTGGGAAACACCTCTGGATTTTGACCACGTTGAAATTTGCACACTGGACAGCTTTCTGGCGGATTCTGAAATGCATGCCCATGTGATCAATGCTGCAGGACAAACCGATTTGAATGCTTCCATGGCCCACTTGCAGCAGTCCAATGTGCATCTGTTGGCCTCCCTTGCTGCAAAATCCCTGCATTTGCACCAATGCTCCAGCCTGAGTGTGCTGGGATGGGTCTGGGACGGTGATGTTCCACCTCTGGCCAGAGAAGTTCCACCTCCGCAGGACAGCTATTCTTTCAGCAAATGGCAAGCTGAACAGTGGCTGGAGCAGCAAGGCAACTGCACCCTGTACCGCCTCACCCGTTGCTGGTCACGGGAAGAGGGTGGTCCCCTGCCAGAAAACGATCTGGGTGTGCAAGCCCTGAGGCGGCATCCAGAGTGGCAGGTCCATCTGGATGTGCTTCCAGTGGACGTGGTGGCCCGTGCCCTGGTGGAAAACCTCCAGAAGCCACCAGCAGGGGTGGTGCACTTGCGCAGTCCCATCAGCCCACAGGGCAAACCCCATCCAGATGCCGCAGTCCTGAACCACTACACACCAAACGATCACCAGCGTTACCTGCAACACATGTGGGCCATCCTGCAGCATCCTGAATCAGGCTCTGGTGAAGAAACACTTGGGCAACTTCCATTTGCATCAGGAAAGCCCACGTAGAATGTGACCATGAAACGTGTTGCCCTCTTTACCTTGCTGCTGGCCGGAATGGCTGGAGCCAAACCCCTCACCATTGGCCTCGGGTACATTCCGAACGTGCAATTCACCCCGTTCTATGCGGCAGATGCCATGGGTTATTACAAGGCCGAAGGCTTTGAGGTGGAATTCAAACACGGCTTTGTGTCCGAACTGATGCCCCTGTTGCTGCAGGGCAAAATCGATGCCGTGGTGGGAGATGCAGAAGACGCCATCTTCGCACAGGCACAGGGGGCCAAAGTCAAATACGTGATGGCGATGTACCAGAAACTGCCCGTCACGGTGTTCAGCCTCGCAGAAAAAGGCATCAACAAACCAGCAGACCTGAAAGGCAAAACCCTCGGGATTCCCGGTCCGTTTGGGGCCTCTTACATTGCCCTGCAAGCCCTGCTGGCCAAAAACAAAATCAAAGAAAGCGACCTGCAAATCGCACCCATCGGATTCACCCAACTGGAAGCCGTGAAAGCCGGACGGGTGGATGCCGCTCTGGGCTTCATCAACAACGAGCCCCTGATCCTGAAGCAGCAAAACAGCAAGGTGAACACCCTGGACCTCACCTCTGCTTACCCGATGGTGGGCAACGGCGTGATCGTCTCTGACCGCCTGTTGAAGAACCGTGCAGACCTGCAAAAAATCCTGCGGGCCTCCCAGAAAGGGCTGGCTTACACCGTCACCAATCCGCAAAAAGCATTTGATGTGGGCAAGAAATACTTCGGCAGTGCAGGTGGAGACCTGAGTGTGCTGAACGCCTCGGTGGGCCTGATGCGCAGCAGTTACACCAGCAAAACCGCTCTGGGCTTCAGCGACCCGAGCGCCTGGGCCAAGGCCGTGAACGTGCTGAAAAACCTCGGAAAAGTACCCTCTGGTGCCAAACCCACCGATTTTTACAGCAACACCTACCTGACCAAAGGCATCCGCTGACCTTTCAAAACCCGATCAATTCTGGCAAATCTGCCATGTCCTGAAACACCTGTTGTGCTCCAGCCTCCAGCAATTGCTGCCCATGGTCTGGAGCACAATGGCTTCCTCCTGTGAACCCGAGCACCCGCATGCCCGCAGCACACGCGGCCTGCACCCCACTCACGCTGTCCTCGATGACCAGACACTGCTCTGGTGCATGTCCCAGAGCCTCTGCAGCCAACAGAAAAAGGTCAGGAGCAGGTTTTCCCTTTTCCACCTGCTCAATGCTGAAGATGTGCTCGAAGAAACCTGAAAGCCCTGTCAATCTCAGGGACTGGTCAATCCGGCTTCTGTGACTCCCCGAAGCCACACATCTGGGTCCAGAAAGCTGCTCCAGAGCCTGCCGAATGCCGGGAATGGCCTGCAATTCTGCATCAAAAAGGTCTGCTGTGCGCTGGATCTTCTGTGCGCCATAATCCTCGGGCAAAGGGCAACCCAGCAGGCTTTCCAGCACCTTTTCCACATCCTGCGCACTTTTGCCCACAAAACGGTGGATGTGGTCTTCCAGGGTGATGGAAAGTCCCAGTTCATTCAGGAGTTCCACCCCTGCCCGGTTGGAGAGGATTTCGCTGTCCACCAGCACGCCATCACAATCAAAAATCAAAAGTGGGGTCATGCTCTGGATTGTTGCACGATGTACAGGCAAAAACCTGAACACAGTTCATGGGAACTTTTTCCAGAGACCCTCCGTATCCTGTGATCGAGGTAAATGAAATGATCATCACCACCACATCCACCCTTGAAGGACACCAGATCAGAGAGTACCGCGGCATCGTCACCGGAGAAGCCATCATGGGCGCAAACATCGTCCGTGACTTCTTCGCCAACATCACCGACGTGATCGGGGGCCGCAGCGGAGCCTACGAAGAAAAACTTTCCGAAGCCCGCACCATTGCCCTGCGTGAAATGGAAGAGAACGCCCGCAGACTCGGGGCCAACGCCATTGTGGGCGTGGACCTCGATTACGAAACCGTCGGGCAGAGCGGCAGCATGCTGATGGTGACGGCAAGTGGTACAGCTGTCTTGATTTGAAACGCCGAGGGCCACTGAAGCCAAGGGCCCAGAGCAGAGAGCCCAGAGCCACTGAAGCAAAAGCTGTCGCTTTGGGTGTCCCTCCCAGAGAAAATAGACAACGGACATTTCACAGAAAATCTTTTGCAAACATCATCAAACACCTGATTCAACACCATTTGAAAAAACATCAAATCGCATTTCCAGAAAGCATTCCACATCAGAAAACAAAAAGCCGTCCAGAAGATCCTCTGGACGGTCTTTTTTGCCCTCGGCTCTGGGCCCTCGGCCCTCGGCTTTTACTCAGGCTTGTACGTCTTCTCGATGGGCATGCCCACGGCGTTGCCCCACTCGGTCCAGCTTCCATCGTAGTTGGACACTTTGGGGTAACCCAGCAGTTGGGTCAGCACAAACCAGCTGTGGCTGGAACGCTCGGCGATGCGGCAGTAAGCGATGACCTCTTTGTCAGGGGTGACGCCCACGGGCTCGTAGAGGGCTTTGAGTTCGTCCGCGGTTTTGAAGGTGCCGTCTTCGTTGACGGTTCTGGCCCAGGGGATGCTCTGGGCTCCGGGGATGTGACCGCCACGCAGCACGCCTTCCTGAGGGTAAGAGGGCATGTGGGTGACTTTGCCAGAGAACTCGTCGGGGCTGCGCACGTCCACGAGAGCACCCTGACCGGCTTTGACTTTCTCGATGTGGGCACGGACCTGCTCGCGGTAGGCGCGGATGGACTCGTCGCGTTGGCCGACAGGGTAGGTGGTGGCCTGAACTTCAGGGGCATCGGTGGTGAGGGGACGGCCTTCCTCGATCCACTTCTGGCGGCCACCGTTGATCAGTTTGACGTTCTTGTGGCCGTTGTACTGGAAGAACCAGAAGGCGTAGGCAGCCCACCAGTTGCTCTTGTCGCCGTACAGGATGACGGTGGTCTCGGGGGTGATACCGAGGCGACCCAGCAGTTCGGCGAATTGCTCGGGCTGAATGAATTCGCGTTCAACGGGGTCCCAAAAGTCGTTTTGCCAGTCGATTTTCAGGGCACCGGGGGCATGGCCCACTTCGTACAGCAGGATGTCTTCATCCACTTCAACAATGCGAATGGCGGGGTTCTCCAGGTTGTCCACGACCCACTGGGTGGACACCAGCACTTCAGGATTGGCATAGCTCATGTGATTCCTCCTTGGCAGCGGTACTGCGATTTGTCCTTATCAATATAATTGATAAGACCAGTAAACTACTAGACACATCACAAAAGCCCGTCTAGAAAGTAGGGTAGATTGGTAAGCATGACTGCACTCCCACCCAAACTCGAAGCTGTGGTGAACATGTTTCAGAAAAGCCCCAAGGCCTTCCGTCTGCAAGCCTTGCTGGACTTTTCCAAACGGGTTCCTCCCCTTCCCGAGCACCTGAAAGACAACCACGACCAGATGGAACAGGTCCATGAATGCCAGAGCCCTTTCTTCCTGTTCTCTGAGGTTGAAGATGGCAAAGTCCACCTGTACTTTGATGCTCCCCCCGAAGCCCCCACGGTGCGTGGCTTTGCTGGCATCCTGCTGGAAGGCCTTCAGGGTGCCACCCCAGAAGAAATCCTGAACGTCCCTGACGATTTCTACTTCAACATGGGCCTGACCGAACTGATCACCCCCATGCGCCTGCGCGGAATGGGTGCCATTCTGACCCGCTTGAAAAAGCAACTGTCGGCTTAAGGATTTAGGTTGAGAGCCCAGAGCCGAGGGCCGAGGGCAAAAACAGCAGAAGGCAGAAGGCAGAAGGCAGAAGGCAGAAGGCAGAAGGCACGCTGCCATACGTGTCGGGAATGGTCAAGAGATTCATGTGGGGGCAAGGTGTTTCTTGCCCGTTGCCGTGAGCATGATCAACCTGCACATCCACCAACACCAAAATTCAACGCCGGGTGATGTCTCTCACTCGGCGTTGTTCAGGTTTGGGTTTGAAAAGGGCAATTCACTTTAGGCGATGGCTCCCTTCTGCTCTTTTTCGGTGTCCAGAGCGCGGGCAGCGTTGCGCAGCAGTTGGGCCAGTTGCTGTCTCAGGGACATTCTGGGCAATTGACGGGCTTCTCGGGCTTCTTGCCACATGGTGTCCAGCTTTTGCTGGGCCTGGTTGTTCATCAAATATTCGTTCATGGTCACTCCCTTGCTTCTGACTCCATTATCCAGTGAAAGATGTCCTGCCAACATCCGAAATTGGCGTACTGGTGGGTAAAGAGAAGCACTTAGCAAGAGGGAAGCAAGGATAAGCCGTTTGGACAAAGCCCGTCTGGGAGTTGATCTGGATGGGGATGAACGATGTGAAGAAATGGGATAAGACCTGCCGAGAGCTGTACGCACAAGAAATGGTCAATGGGATGTAGGGGCGAGCGTGCAGAGGGATCAACCTGCGGTCCCTCGTTTTGCACAAGAAGGCATGCCTCGCCCTCCCAACAAAACCTTCACCGAATGGCTTTCAAGACCTCTCTGGCCACGCGGTTTCCGCTTTCGACGGCACCTTCCATGTACCCCTGCGCAAAAGGTGAGGTATGCTCTCCAGCAAAATACAGCCGTCCCAGACACTCACCTTCTGCACCACGGATGCTGGTGAACTGTCCGATCCGGTAGCAGGAATAAGACCCGAGTTGATGGGGTTTGGTGGGCCAGTGCATGCGAACGGCACTCCCGGTGTACACCGACTGGAGACCGGGATACAGGGTTTCCATCTGTTCCACAAACAGGGCGCCCTGCTCCAGAGGGGAACCCTCGCCAGATTTCACCCCGAGGGTGCCTCCGGTAAATCGGGTCAGCACCGCACCTTTGGTGTTCTGGCCTCTGGTGGTCTCCCATGAAGTCTGGAACGGCAAATCGCTGTAGGTGCTGCCACTGAAACCGTACTGGGTGCGCCAGATCGGAGTCTCAAAAGCTGCCATCAGTTTGCTGTTGGTCCCATACCCGAGTTCCTGAATGGCCTGACGCTTGGCCGGAGGAAGGTCAATCTGGATGTCCAGCAAACGCATCACACTGAAAGGAATGGTGAACACCACATGGTCTGCATACACACTCGGGCCGTTTTTGAAGTCCAGCTTGTAGCGGTTGCTGGAGGTTTTGCTGACCCGTTCCAGCACCCTGCCCACCTGAATCTGGTTGTTGGTCCTCTGGGCAAGCCGTCTGGGAACGGCTCCACTGCCTTCTTTGATGTGGTAGGCTTCGTCGCTTTCCCCGTAAATTTGCCAGCTTTTGGGATCGGTGCCGATCAGGTACAGCAAATTGGTGGCGCTCTGTTCAGAAGCGTCCAGACCGTACTCGGTGGTGTAGGCCAGAGCCAGAATGTCTTTCATGACCTGATCGGCCTCGATGGGTGCAAGGTAATCCGGGATGGACACCCAGTCCAGAGGTTCTGCTCCTCCGGGGTTTTTGTAATTCACGGTGTCCAGATCCACGTTTTCCAGATCCCGGTCAATGCGCTCAGCAATGGGCTTAAACATCCTCAACAGGTCCCGTTCGGTGTAACGCTTTCCACCGAAGAACCAGTCTTCGGATTTGAGGCCCTTTTCTGCTGCCTTCAAATCTGTGAGGTGGAGGCCCAGTTCCTCGGTCAGGGTGATCAGTTCCTCATGGCCACTGTCCACCAGTTCGCCGCCCAACTCCACCACTTCATTCATGTCAAAGGTGTTGTAGACGCTGAACATGCGTCCACCCAGACGGTCTGAAGCCTCGTAAATGTCGGCATGGATGCCTTGCTGCTTGAGGCGGTAAGCACAGGTGAGGCCAGCCACCCCACCTCCCACAATCACCACCCGTTCGGTGACTTTGCGTTTCTGGGCCAGAGCCGGAACACTGGACACCGCTGCCGTCAGGGTCGCGGCTTTCAAAAAATCACGGCGTGAAATGGGAGCCTCTGGGGTGCTTTCCAGTGTGGCTTCCTGCTTGCTGCGGATGTACAGCCTCTTCAACCCCCGCAAAAAAGGTGTGCGCATGCTTCTCCTCCAGTGATGAATTTGCGAAACTGTGGGAATGGTTTCTTTCAGGGTAGCACTGAAGGAGGCAAAAAGCAGAGAGCAGAAGCAACCAAAAGCTCTGGCAAATCATGGGCTTTTTGAAGAACCCTGTGCCTGGGTTCTGCTGACACTTGCACTGGACAAGTCATGCCGAGCGCCAAAAAACCTTCTGCTTCAGGTATACATGTCTCATGCAAAACTGCTACACTTTCTGGAAGTCCCGAGGAAGGGAAAACAAGCCATGGCACAGAAACGCGGTTTATTGCTGGTGATGACTGGCGCAAGTGGAGTCGGCAAAGGCACCATCCGTCAGCAACTCGAACAAGTCGAAGACTATTATTACTCCATCTCGTGGACCACCCGTGAATCCCGTCCTGGAGAAGAAAATGGTGTGCACTATTTTTTCAAGACCCGTGAGGAGTTCGAAGCTGAAATCTCCTCGGGTCTGGGATTTCTGGAGCACGCTGAATTTGTGGGCAACCAGTACGGTACACCCAGAGCAGCGGTAGAGGAGCAGCTTTCACAGGGGCGCAATGTGCTGCTGGAAATTGAAGTGCAGGGGGCCATGCAAGTCAAAGAGGCCATGCCTGAGGCCATTTTGATTTTCATCATGCCACCCAGCTTGACCGAACTGAAAAACCGTCTGGTGGGGCGTGCAACCGAGCCTCTGGAGAAGATCGAGAAGCGTCTTTCCAAAGCCCGTGGAGAAATCCTGATGGCCCACGAATTCAAATACTGCGTGCTCAACGACAACGTGGAACGTGCTGTAGACGACATCCGCGCCATCATTCGTGCAGAGCGCCTGAGCGCACAACGCCTCACCCCAGCAGAACTTGACACCATCGTGGGTGAATGATCCACACAAGCTTAACGGGGCGCAGCACATGCGCCCTTTTTGCTTTTCTGCCATTTGCTATGCTGAGCCATGGCAGAAGGTTTTCTGGAAGTGGTGTTTCCGATTCGTGCAGATTTTGACCTCGATGACCGCGATGATTTTGAAGCGTGGATTGATGGTTTGTTGTCCAGAGGGGATTGGGGTGAAGTCAGTGGAGCGGGCATTGGAGAAGGGGTTGCCAGTCTGGACCTCACCATCTTCAAAGCCGAAGACACCGATGGGGTGATTGAAGTCCTCCTCAAACTCCTCAAGGACCGCAAAGCTCCAATGTCCACCATTGTCTACCAGCGTGCCCCAGAGCAGAAGATTTACCGCATGGAAGGGGCAGATGGGATTCTGAATTGAGGGGCAGAAGGCTTGGGCAAGCGTTGCCCTGTGGACTGGAAACCTCAAATGGATTTTGCAGAAGAGAGGCCACCCTGTTTTGCCCAAGACCTTGCCCAAAACGATGTACCCATCCAAGTCCAAAATTCAACATTCAACCCATGATCAATCAGCAAAATTCGCTGATTTTATCAACAAAATCTGCTAACATTTCAACATGAACGAGGACATCCGCAAAGCCATTCAGGAGGTGTTGCACCAGAGGCACATCTCGCAGGCAGATCTGGCACGCAAACTGGAGAAAACGCCTCAAGAAATCAGCCGTGCCCTGAAAGACCCCATCAAAGGCGGAAAAATTCCCGAGCTCTGGCAAAGCATTCTGGATGAACTGGATCTGGAAATGGTGATCCGGCCCAGAGGACAGCAATGAGCACCGTTTACCCTTTGCGTTACTATGGCGACCCCATCCTGCGCAGAAAATGCAGTCCAATCACAGATCTGCAACGGTTGCAACAGGTGCCCGGATTTCAAGAGGTGGCTCTGGAGCAACTGGCACAGGACATGATGGAAACCATGTTTGACGCTTATGGGGTGGGCCTCGCTGCCCCTCAGATTGGCCTGCCCATTCGGATGTTTGTGGCGGCAGAATACCGCACCGAGGAACCCGAGGGAAACATCCCCCTGAGTGCACAGGTGAAACGGCATCTGGTGGCCATCAATCCGACAGTGGACATTCTGGACTCCACCTTGCGGACCTCCCACACTGATGGTTGTCTGTCCCTGCCGGGCATGTGGTCGGACGATGTGCAGCGTCCTTCAGCCATCCGCCTGACGTACACCAACGAACACGGTGAAACCTGCATTGAAGAAGCCGAAGGGTACTGGGCCAGAGTCCTGCAACATGAATCTGATCATCTGGATGGCAAACTCTACACCGACCTTTTGCCTCCCTCTTACCTTCAGGCCAACCGCAAAACCGTTGCTGACTTGCAGAAGAAATCCAGAGCGTATTTGAAGGCCCTGGAAAAAAGACGCTGAATGGCTGATGTGCTCTGGGCAGCAGCTTGAGAAAATCACTGGTATGGTTTCTCTATTGAAGTGCCAATTTGATCTTTACAAAGAGCTTCCTGAAACACTGCACTTTCTGGCGCACCTCTCTGCCCTCTCCTCTGGCCCCGAGGTGCATCCCGGAGACTTGTGCTGGTGGATGTTCCAGAGCACCCTTTTTGATCCCAAAGTCTCCATTCAAATCTTTCGATCTGTGGAAAACCAGATTCAGGCTGTGCTGTTTGCAGATCCGCCAGACTGGATTTCCCTGACCGTGCATCCTGAGTGCAGGGCTCTGGAGCAGGTGCTGGATGCTGCTGAACAACATGCCATCAAGCATCAAAAATCCAAGTGGACCATCCGCGTTGGTTCCGCAAGCCCTCTGTGCCCTTTGCTATTGGACCGTGGGTATTCCCTTTCTGACAGCAGAAGTGTCTGGATGGTGCACCAACCCCCTCTGACCTCAACTGCTGTTTTGCCAGAGGGCTACACCTTGAGCAACATGCAGGAATTCACAGACCCGATTCAAAGGGTCCAGATTCATCAGAAAGTCTGGAAGTCTGAACGTTTCACACTGGAGGCTTTGCAACAGGTCCAGAGTTGCCCAGTGTATGACCCTGCACTGGATCTACTGATCATCGGGCCAGATGGGACCGTGGCCGGATCTGCTCTGGTGTGGTTCGATGCCCTCTCCAGAACAGGCACTTTTGAACCTGTGGGAGTGCATCCCGAGCGTCAGGGCAAAGGATTGGGCAAGGTGCTGATGGCTGCGGGCGTTGCTGCTTTACAGAAACGTGGAGCCCACAAAACCACCGTTTCCACCAGAGAAAGCAACCTGAAAGCCGTTCAGCTTTATGAAAAGCTGGGGTTCAGAACCTCTGGATCTTTCTTAAATTTTGAAGGTTCTCAACAGTTTTAATACTGTCTCACACGTTTTTTACTGTGAACTGTCCACCGTAAGCTGTAAACTTCTCCTAAGCAATCAAACGGATTCCAAAGCAGGTCAGGGCAAAGCACAATAAGACCCATGCGAAATGTGGTTCTGGGCATTGCTGAACACGATGGCAAAATACTGGTTTACAAAGGCATCTCACCGGACACCGGCATTCCGTTTTATCGCCCTCTGGGAGGAGGCATCCAGCATTGTGAACTGTCCAGAGATGCCCTGCCCAGAGAATTCAAAGAAGAACTGAATGCAGAGATCGAAATTCTTGAATTTATGGGGGTCATTGAAGAAGTCTTTGGCTGGAATGGCAAAAAAGCCCACCAGATTTTCTTCAATTACCGCATCCGTTTCTCTGATCCTGCTTTCTATGAAGATCGAAAATTCAAAGTGCTGGACGATTCAGTCACCGCATTCTGGAAGCCCATTTCAGACTTCCAGAATGGAGATCGGCTGGTGCCTGACAATCTATTGAACTGGCTTTGAGGATTCAGAAGTCCTGCAAAACAAAAGCCAGATTCAATCCTGCTTGGCCCAAATGGTGTTGGCCCTCTGGTTTTCGGAGGACCACACAAATGGCATGTTCCACAATGGCCCCTTGCTCACGCAGTTGGGCTGTGCTTTCCAGCACCTGTCCTCCAGAGGTGATCATGTCTTCGACCACCACCAGACGCTGACCTGCCACATCTCCACCTTCGATTTGCTGGCAGGTGCCATATGTTTTGGGTGCTTTGCGAACAAAATAGACAGGTTTCAGGGTCAGTTGACCCAGCACCGTGGCAATGGGAACCCCACCCAGTTCTAGACCTGCAAAACCATCAAAATCCTCTGGCAGCAAGGGCAGCATGGCTTCTGCAATCTCTCTGAGCAACACCGGATCGGATTCCAGACGGTATTTGTCGAAATACTGGTGTGCTGTTTCACCCGAGCGGAGGGTGAAGGCTCCAGTCAGCAAGCAGGCTCTGGTGATGCGTTCCTTCAGCATGCATTCCTCTTTCTAGCACAAAAAAAACGCTTCCTTTCGGAAGCGTCCTGATCCAAAAACAGCACCTCAACTGCGGTGGGCGAGGTGCTGTAAAGATGCTCATGTGCTCTGGGGAGTATAGCAGGTTTACTCTGCCACCACCCAGAATTGTTTTTCCTCTTTGACTTCATCCATGATCTGGCGAAGTTCATCCTGAGACACCTGACTGCCCTGCTGGCTCACGTCGGTGCTCTGGTCTTGCTGGAATTTGTCTTCTGAGCCCTGATCGGCACGGAAGTAGCAGGCGAACTTCACAGAGTTGGGGGCAAGGCCGCGTTTCTCTTCGAGTTTGCGGGCCACCAGTTCCTGAAACTTCTGCTGGGTGGCTTCCAGATCAATGTTGAAACGGTTCTCGGCGGTGAAGATGTTCTGTTCATCAAGGTATTTCAGTGTGAGTTGATTCACTGCAGTCATTTTGTCCTCCTGTGGAGGGGATGTCCCTCCTGCCTTTCCCAGTCTGGAGGAGAGACCGGAGGGTGTAAGTCAAGGATCACACAAAACAGCAAGTTAAAGAAGTTGACAATATTCGTTTTAACGAATAATATTCAGACAGAGGCAGGTACAGCACATGACATCATCCCCCACATCTCCAGAGCATCAGGCATACCTGACCCTCGTGCGCAGCAGCCAGCAGTTGACCCAGCAAACCATTGATCTCTTGAAGGAACATGGGCTGAGCGGTCCACAATTCAATGTCCTGAGGATTTTGCGCGGTGCAGAACCGAACGGGGCCACTTGTGGCGAGGTCATCCAGAAGTTGATGGATGTCAACCGCGATCCGGATGTGACCCGTCTGCTGGACAACCTGGAAAAGCAGGACCTCATCTCTCGGGCCAGAAGCAATGCAGATCGCCGGGTGGTGGTTTCGCGCATCAACACAAAAGGCCTGGAACTGCTGTCCAGAATTGATCAACCCATGCTGGACTTGCACGAAAGACAGTTTGCCCAACTGGGCGAAGAGAAAACCCGTTTGCTGGTAGAGCTTTTGAAAGAACTCACCCCTCAACCCTGAGCTTTTTTTCAGTAGATATTCGTTTTAACGGATATCGTCAAAACAAAGGAGACACCATGACCCCAGAGAATGCCCAGAAAACCCAGCTTGCCCTTGCCATTTTGCGCGTCCTGATTGGCGTGATTTTTGTGGCCCACGGTTACCAGAAGTTCTTCGAGTACACCCTGCCCGGAACCACCGGAGCCTTCACCCAGATGGGGATTCCTCTGGCAGGTGTGGTGGCTCCCTTGGTCGCAACCATTGAACTGATCGGTGGTCTGGCCCTGATTGCTGGTCTGTTCACCCGCATTGCTGCAGGACTGCTGGCCCTGAACATGCTGGGTGCTTTGCTGCTGGTGCACATCAAAGGTGGATTCTTTGCCCCCAATGGCATTGAGTTTCCACTGGCTTTGATTGGGGCCACCGTGTCTCTGGCGCTGGCCGGTGCAGGTGCTTTTGCTCTGGATGACCTGCGGATCAAAAACCGTCAGGCCGTACAAGCCTGAGTTTGGAATGCTCCTCCTGACCTCCTGCGAAAAGCAGGAGGTTTTTTGTGGTCGGGGT
The DNA here is from genome assembly GCF_000745915.1 of Deinococcus misasensis DSM 22328. Classification (NCBI taxonomy): domain Bacteria; kingdom Thermotogati; phylum Deinococcota; class Deinococci; order Deinococcales; family Deinococcaceae; genus Deinococcus; species Deinococcus misasensis. The sequence goes on along the minus strand of NZ_JQKG01000031.1, from coordinate 5,709 downwards.
TCTACGGTAAAGACAATTATCGTCGGTGGTTGACAAAACTAATGGTCATAGTTTATAAACTAATTATGTTAGTTAATACCATCACTGCTCCCGTGGAGGTCCCCATGAACACCCAATTTCTGAACACCCCTGAAGGCACCCTCGCTTTTGATGACACAGGCGGAACCGGAGAGACCGTGGTGTGCCTCCCCGGCATGGGAGACCTCCGGCAGCAGTACCGTTTTCTGGTCCGAGACCTTGCCAGTGCTGGATACCGGGTCATCACCCTTGACCTGCGTGGGCATGGCGAAAGCAGTACCGGATGGCCCGAGTACACCGCCGAAGCCGTCACCAAGGATCTGCTTTTGTTGCTGGACCACCTGAACCTCAAATCTGCCCACCTGATTGGAAATTCCTTTGCTGCCCGCACGGTAATTTATGCTGCTCTGGAAAAGTCAGAACGGGTGAAAAGCCTGACCTTGCTGGGTCCAGTGGTCAGAACCCTGCCCATGCCGTGGTACATGGACCTGACTGTCAAGGTGGCTTTTGCTGGACCGTGGAACACGGCTTTCTGGATGGCCTACTGGAACAGCCTGTTCCCTGCCCGCAAACCTGCAGACCACCAGCAGTACGCTGCAAAACTGAAACGCCACATGGGGCAAAAAGGCCAGATGGACGCCCTGAAAGCCTACATGGCTCCATCGAAAATCGATGTTGAACCCCTGCTGCCAAAGGTGCAGAAACCTGCTCTGGTGATCATGGGTTCCAGAGATCCCGATTTCAAAGACCCCATCGCAGAAGCAAAATGGCTGGCAGAACGCCTTTCCGCTGAACTGATGCCCGTGGAAACCTCCGGACACTATCCGCACACCGAGTTTCCAGAGCAGGTTTCAGAGCGCATCCTGCAATTTCTCAAAGGGGTGAAGTGATGCCACGCAAAGGGTTGTCTTTCGATCAGGTGCTGGACGCTGCTGCACAACTGGCAGACCGCGAAGGTTTGCAGAACCTGACCCTCGCCAGACTGGCCAGTGAGCTGCACATCAAACCCCCTTCCCTGTACAACCACATCCAGAGTCTGGAACACCTGCAAGACAGTCTGGCCGCCAGAGGCATGCAGATGATGATTGAACGCACCCGTCAGGCGGCAGCGGGACGCTCTGGAAAAGAGGCCCTTTTTGCGGTGGCCCAAACCCATCGGGAAGCGGCCAAGGAGCATCCCGGCCTGTACACCGCCACCCAGATCAGCGTGCAAAAGTTCAGCCCTGAGTCTCAAAAACTGGCCAGCCTTTACCTGAGCACCATTCTGGACGTGCTGCAAGGCTACCACCTTGAGGAAGAAAAAGCCCTGCATTTCATCCGGATTTTTCGCTCCATTCTGAAAGGCTTCATGGATCTGGAAGTGGGAGGCGGATTTGGCATGCCTCTGAAGCTTGAAGAAACTTTTGAGTTGATGCTGGAAACCCTGCATTCCGGCATGCTCCAGTACAGCACCGTGAAGGGGTAAACCATGGACTTCAAAAGCCTCAATCTGGCACTGGCGTTTCTGATCGAACTGGTGATGCTCTGGGCCTTTGGCCTGTGGGGATTTCATGTGGGCTCTGGACCCCTGATGAAGTGGGGTCTGGGCCTCGGACTGCCTGTGCTGGTGGCGGTTTTCTGGGGCGTGTTCATGTCTCCCAGAGCGGTTTACCCTTTGCCCGATGGCCTGTATCTGGTGCTTCAGGTGATGCTCTTTGGAGGGGCAGCCGTGGCCCTGATGCTCTCTGGAAAAATGACACTTGGCATTGTTTATGCTGTGCTGGTGGTCCTCAACCTGACCCTGGCCCTGCTCTGGAAACAGTGATTCAGCGCCACGCGATCAGTTGGTCTTCCTGAAACTCGGGCACGGTGATGGACCAGGAATCCGCTCCATCCACCAGACGCCAGTCGTCGGTGTCGATCAGGTCCAGAAAATCGGCAGCAATCTGTTCCTCCAGAGCATGCAAGGGTTCAAAATCCTCTGCCTCAATCAGGGGATATTTTTTTGCACTGATCTGAATGTAATCGGCAATATGACGGGTCAGGTCTGACTCCTCTGGCACAAAAGTGGGCTCGAAACGGCCCCAGTGCCACGGGAAATCTCCACCCGTGCGCTGAACGGTTCCAATTTCAAGGTCACGGAAAAAGAGACGGTACATGCGATCATCTTATCTGAAGGTGGGATTTCTGGCAGAAGCCCCCCTCAAAATCCCTGATCCTGCAAGAGGCACCCAACGCCTGAAGGAGCACACATGCCACATGTCAAGACAGGACAGGAAAACAATCAAGACATTCAACTTTTCTTTGAAGACCACGGACAGGGTCAACCGGTGGTCCTGATTCACGGCTTCCCCTTGAACGGCAGATCCTGGGAACGACAGGAAAACGCTTTGCTGGATGCTGGATACCGCGTGATCACCTATGACCGCAGGGGATTTGGACAGTCCAGTCAACCTTCCTCTGGGTACGATTACGACACCTTCACCGACGATCTGGACCACCTGATGACCCACCTGAACCTGCAAGACGCCATTCTGGTGGGCTTTTCGATGGGCACCGGCGAAGTCACCCGTTACCTTGCCCGCTACGGGACCGAACGGGTCAGCAAAGCCATCCTGATTGGCCCGATTCCCCCTTTCCTGCTCAAAACCGACGACAACCCCGAGGGGGTGGACCAGAGTGTCTTTGAGGGCATCAAAGCCGCCATCCGTCAGGACCGTCCCAGATACCTCACCGAATTTTTCAAGAATTTCTACAATGCCGATGTGCTGCTGGGCTCAAGGGTCAGTCAGGAAGCCATGCAAATGAGCTGGAATGTGGCCGCCAGAGCTTCAGCGCGGGCCACTCTGGCCTGTGTGGACACCTGGCTCACCGATTTCCGCGAGGATGTCAAAGCCAACACCATCCCCACATTGATCATTCACGGGGACTCGGACCGCATTTTGCCGATTGCCTCCACAGCAGACCGCCTGAAAGACCTGATTCCCGGAAGCGAATATGTGGTCATCAAAGACGGCCCACACAACATTCCATGGACCCACGCCGAACAGGTGATTCAGGCCATGCTGGCGTTCATGCAGAAGTGAAAACCTCCTCCTGACTTGAGGACAGGCAAACCGAGATCAAAAAAATCCTCCCCCAACTTCAGGGGGAGGAAAGCGCAGCGAGGTGCGGGTGGTGGGGTCAAGCCTTCACAGGCAAGATGCCCTTAACGGTCTGGACCACATTCTCGGCGGTGAATCCGAACTCTTTGAACAGCAGATCGGCAGGGGCGCTGGCACCGAATCCGGGCATGGCGATGATGGCTCCGTCCAGACCCACGAACTCGTGCCACCCGAGGGGACTGGCGGCTTCGATGGCCACACGCTTGACGCCGGGGTTCAGCACGCTGTTCTTGTAGCTGCTGTCCTGCTCGCGGAACAATTCCATGCTGGGCATGGAAACCACTTTGGCCTTGATGCCTTCGGCGTCCAGAGCTTCTGCACCTTTGAGGGCCAGAGAGACTTCGGAACCGCTGGCGATCAGGATCACATCGGGGTTTTCCACGTCGCGGACAGGGTAAGCGCCTTTGCGCACACCCTCAATGTTGCGGGGCAGGATGGGCAGGTTCTGGCGGCTGAGGGCCAGCGCGCTTGGGCGGGTTTTGTTTTCGATGGCCACCAGCCATGCAGCGGCGGTTTCGTTGGCATCGGCAGGACGGAAGACCAGCACGTTGGGGGTGGCACGCAGGGAAGCCAGTTGCTCGATGGGCTGGTGGGTGGGGCCGTCTTCACCGAGACCGATGGAGTCGTGGGTCAGCACGTAAATGCTGCCGATCCCCATCAGGGCACTGAGGCGCAGGCTGGGCTTCAGGTAGTCGCTGAAGATCAGGAAGGTGCCGCCGTAAGCACGGATGCCGTACAGGGTGATGCCGTTCAGGGCAGCAGCCATGCCGTGTTCGCGCACCCCGAAGTGGATGTTGCGGCCACTGTAATCGCCTTTTTTGATCCAGTTCACACCTTTGAGTTCGGTGTTGTTGGAGGGGGCAAGGTCCGCACTTCCGCCAATCAGACCGGGGAACACTTTGGCAATCGCGTTCAGGGACTGACCAGAGGCAGCACGGGTGGCGAGGGGCTTATCGAAGGTGGGGAGCAGTTCTTCGATGTTCTCGGGGAGGTTGCCTTCCAGAACCAGTTTCAGTTCGGCAGCTTCCTGAGGGTACTGTTCGGTGTAACGGGCAAACAGGTCGTTCCATGCGGCTTCTAGCTGGGCTCCAGCTTCGCTGGCGTCCATGTGGGATTTGACTTCGGCAGGCACGTAGAAGTCTTCGGTGGCTTCCCAGCCGAGGTTCTGTTTGGTCAGTTTGATTTCTTCGCCGCCCAGAGGAGCGCCGTGGGCGTCGTGGCTGTCGGCTTTGTTGGGGCTGCCGTGACCAATCACGGTGCGCACGGCAATGATGGAGGGTTTGTCGGTGACAGCCTGCGCAGCTTTGAGGGCGTCTGCAATGGCAGCGGTGTCGGTGCCGTCTGCAACCTTCTGGACGTGCCAGCCGTAAGCTTCGAAGCGCTGCATGCTGTCATCGGTGAAGGCGATGTCGGTGTGGCCCTCGATGGAGATGCCGTTGTCGTCGTAGAGGTAGATCATCTTGCCCAGACCGAGGTTTCCGGCCAGACCGGCAGCTTCGTGGGAGATGCCTTCCATCAGGTCACCGTCGGAAACGATGGCATAGGTATAGTTGTTGAACAGCTCAAAGCCGGGCTTGTTGTAGCGGGCAGCCAGATGGGCTTCTGCGAGGGCAAAACCCACGCCAGTGGAGAAGCCCTGACCCAGAGGACCGGTGGACATTTCCACGCCTGCGGTGTAGCCGTACTCGGGGTGACCAGGGGTTTTGCTGTGCAGTTGGCGGAAGTTTTTGATGTCATCCAGAGAGAGGTCGTATCCGGTGAGGTGCAGCAGGCTGTAAATCAGCATGCTGGCGTGTCCAGCGCTCAGGATGAAACGGTCACGACCCATCCAGTTGGGGTTTTTGGGGTTGTGACGCAGGAAGTTTTGCCAGAGGGTGTAGGCCATGGGGGCCATGCCCATGGGGGCACCGGGGTGACCAGAGTTGGCTTTTTGAACGGCATCCATCGCCAATGTGCGGATGGTGTTGATCGATAAAGTTTCGAGGCTCATGTGTTCCATTCTAAGACCATCTGCTTCTAAATTGTGTCATTAACACACAAACGACCCGGTCCACATTCAGGAATTGCGTAAGCAGTACACAAAAAACCGAATTGAACTTGGTGTGATGCAGACACTAAAAGGAATAAACGTTTTCCCACAAGCAACAGTGATCGCTCACATTTTTCAAGTTTTTTCGAACCGTTTGCACCAGAGAACACTGTCCAAAACTCAGGATTCTCTGGGGGCCAGAGGTCCAGACAAGCTGAAGAATTTGTGTATGGATGACACGGTGGGGCTGTGACTTGCCGAGAGCCGAGAGCCGAGAGCCGAGAGCCGAGAGCCGAGAGCCGAGAGCCGAGAGCCGAGAGCCGAGAGCCGAGAGCATGATGCTGTGCGTCCAGAAAATGGTCAAGGGGATTTGTCATCCTAAAAGCATTTGCCAAAGCTTTTTTAGCCCTCGGCTGATATGCTCAATCCATGCACCGCCAGCACATTGACCTTGACGAAGCCATCCAAATCCTCAAAGACACCCTCCCCCTCCCAGAGACGGAAATTCTGCCTCTGGAG
>NZ_JQKG01000030.1 GCF_000745915.1 Deinococcus misasensis DSM 22328 | reverse complement strand
GTGGAAGTGGCCACCACTGCACCAGGCGCAGAGACCGTGACCTGGGGGGCTTTGGTGTCCGGGGTGAAACCTGTGCCACATCCAACCAGCAACAGTGCTGTGGTGAACGTCAAACCTAGCGCTTTCTTATACATTCATCACCTCGCAAAAAGCTTTGTTGCAAACCTGACCCGTGGCTGACACCAACCTAGTCAACCATGAACCTGATCCAGCTTTTTGTGCCAACAAGCATAACTTTCTAAGGGAAAAATTGTCAATGTCTCATGCATAAAAAAACAGAACTCTAAAAGTCCTGTTCTGAATAGCCTTTATTCTTTTGGAAAACGAACTACAGCTGTTTCAAATTTTCCAGAGCCTCTGTAAATTTGTGGGTCAGCTCTGGGACTGTGCCCTGGGGCTCAATCGGGTCTCCAAAGCGCACAATCCATTTGCCTTTTTTCTGAACATACACAGGCACAATGGGGGCTTTCGCCTTAAGCGCTATAAGGGAAACCCCTCCCATCACCTGGGAACCACCCCGGGTGCCTTGTGGGAAAATCCCCAGTCCCTCTTCCTCTTCCAGAGCTTTGATGCAGGTGCGGATGGATGAGATGTCGTTTTTGCTCTGGCGGTCCACCGGAATGTTGCCCACATTGAGCATGTACCACTTGAACAGTGGATTGCCAAACAGTTCTTTTTTGGCCATGAAACGCAAGCGCCGTTTGGCCGCAATGGTGATCACAAAAGGATCCATGTTGCCCACATGGTTTCCTGCCACAATCACCCGTCCGGTTCTGGGCACTTTTTCCTGCCCGTACACTTTGAGACCAGAGGGATAGACCAGCAAACTGGTGAGGACCACGGTCACGTCGTACATCCAAGGTTGGGGAATCATGTGTGGACTCCTTTCAAAATGCGCTCCACCACCTGCTCAAGGGTGAGGTCGCTGGTGTCAATCAACAGGGCATCTTCGGCAGGCTTGGACTGCACCTGATCTTCCTGATCCCGCAGTTCCAGAGCCGCCTGAATGCTTGCAATGTCTTCTGGGCGCTCTTTTGCCCGCCTCTGGGCACGCACTTTGCTTCTGGCGGTCAGGTAGAACTTGTGCTTCGCCTGAGGAAACACTGCTGTTCCCATGTCCCGTCCTTCTGCCACAAAAGGGGCAGGCAGTTTTTTGAGTTGCACATTCACCCAATCGCGCACCTGTGGATGCTGGGCGATTTCACTGACCATGCGGTCCACTTCGGAGGTGTGCAAAGCGGAGGTGTAGTTGTGCTCTCCTTGCCAGACTTCGTTTTCTTCTGGATGTGGAATCAGGGTCAGGGGATGGGTTTCCAGAGCCTCCAGAATGGCCTTCTGGTTGCTGGGGTCGATTTGCAGGACATACACCAGATGGGTCACGGCTCTGTATAGATAACCGCTGCTGATGTAGGGGATGTTCAAAGCTCTGGCCACCCGCGATGCCACGCTGGATTTTCCGCTGGCCGCGATGCCGTCGATGGTGATGATCACAGTCACGGGCTTATGGTAATACACTCATTCCCTGTGCGTAAAATAAATGCGTATGAAATCCAAATGGTTGCTTTGTGCGGCTTTACTGACAGCTTCTCTTGCGGCATGCAAACCCAAGGAAGAAGCCACCAATACCACCACCCCTCCGGCCACCGAATCCACTGAACCAGAGACCACCGAGACTCCAGAGCCCACCACCCCTTCGGTGACCGCAGAGCAGGCTCTGGAAGGATTCACCCAGGAAAAGTTCTTGTCTGAGAAACCAGTGCGTTCATTCAAAGAAGAACCGGACCGCATCCTGAAAGACAACACCGATTACGTGGCCAAAATCGTGACCACCCAGGGCGACATTGTGCTGGACCTCTTTGAAGAAGACACCCCCACTTCGGTCAATTCTTTCGTGTGGCTTGCACTCAACCGGTTCTACGAAGGCATCAAATTCCACCGTGTGATTGAAGGCTTTGTGGTTCAGGGCGGAGATCCCAACACCCTGAAAGACGACCGTGGCACCTGGGGGCAGGGCGGTCCCGGTTACCAGTTCGGCCTGGAAGTGCGTCAGAACCTGAACTTCAATGAAAAAGGCATTCTGGGCATGGCCCGTTCTCAGGACCCCAACAGCAACGGAAGCCAGTTTTACATCACTCTGGCACCAGCCACCAATTTGAACGGACAGTACACGGTGTTCGGGAAAGTCATTGCAGGACTTGATGTGCTGGACAAAATCAAGAAGTATGAAGCCCCTGCTGAAGGCGATCCCGACAGCATGAAGACCGTTTCGATTTATACTAAAGGCAAGTAACCCAACAGAAGTTACCTCCGTCTCCCCCGAGGCGGTCCATCGGCCATCTGTATGCTTCTCCCCCACTACCCCACCCCGTAGCCTGTTGCTACGGGTGTGTTTTTTCGAGGGGAAGGATGGATTTGTGCTCGCCTTGCACAATTTCCAGCCGGTTGCCCCAAGGATCGCTCGTGAAAATGCGGGCCACATCCAGCGTGTGGTCCTGAACGTAAGCCACACCCTGCCTGTCAAAGTGTTCCATCACTTGCCGCAGGTCCAGGGTTCTGAAACAGGGATGGGCCTTTTTCTGGGGCACAAAAGGTTTTTCCACCCCGAGGTGCAGTTGTCTGCCGTCTGGCAGGGCAAACCACACGCCACCTCTGGCCCTGAGGGGTGCAGGCTTTGCCAGTTCTTGCAAGCCCAAGAATGACCCATAAAATGCGCGGGCAGTGTCTTCTTTGCCCTCGGGAATGGGGACCAGCACATGATCGAGTCCAGTCAGCATGCTTCAGTTTAAAACAAATCAACACATATTGTATCTACTTTGGTGGCAACACTTTATCTGTTCTTAAGATGCTGTTCCAGAGCACAAAACAGGCAACTTTGAACCCTTTAACCTCATATCCATAGACAAGTGGCAACGCCACTTGAGGAGGTTCCTGTGCTGTTCACCCCTTTCACCCTGCTGATTTTTGCCCTGATCATCGGTTCGTTCCTGATTCAGGGTTACCTGACCCGCACCTACCGCACCTATTCCCAGATCGCCAACACACGTGGCCTGACCGGGGCTCAGGTGGCCCGCAAACTGCTGGATGATGCTGGACTCCACAATGTTCCCGTGGAGATGGCTCCCGGCTTTCTCAGCGACCACTACGACCCCAGAAGCAAAGTGGTGCGCCTGAGTGAACACAACTTCCACCAGCCCAGTCTGGCAGCTGCAGCGGTGGCCGCCCACGAGGTCGGACATGCCCTGCAAGACGCCCAGAGAAACCCTGCTCTGGTCCTGAGAAGCCAACTGGCTCCAGCCCTGATGCTGGGGGCCAATTTCGGACCCCTTCTGGTGGTTCTGGGATTCATCTTCAAACTCAGTGGCCTGACCTTGCTGGGTGTGATGCTGTTTGCCGCTGCCGTGGCCTTCCATCTGATCACCCTGCCTGTGGAGTTTGACGCCTCCAAACGGGCTCTGGTTGATCTGGAAAGCAAGGGTCTGCTGACCTTGCAGGAAAACAGAGGTGCACGCACGGTGCTGAACGCTGCGGCCCTGACCTACATCGCAGGGTTCGCCATCGCTCTGGCCCAGTTGCTGGAATACCTGTACCTGTTCACAGGATCCAGAAACGACTGAAGCTTTTTCGCCTTCTGAAGCGCAGGAAACTGCGCTTTTTTTGTGCCTCGGGCATTTCCCGAAAAGCAGAAAGACGTACTTTTCTTCCCGGCTCTTGTCATACAATGCTGAAGATGAGCGACCAATACATCCCCGAGGGTTACACCCTGACCCCTTTCCTGTCCACCGAACGCAAAACCCGTTTCTCTGACGCTCCCGAATTGGGAGACGGCATCGAGCCCGGCAAACAATACAAGGCCGTTTTTGAAACCAACAAAGGCCGCATCGTGATTGACCTGTACGCCGAGCAAGTGCCCGTGACCGTCAACAACTTCGTGTTCCTGATCCGCAACCACTACTACGATGGCATCGTGTTTCACCGTGTCCTCGAAGACTTCATGGCCCAGACCGGAGACCCCACCGGAACCGGCTCGGGGGGGCCCGGTTACAGCTTTGAAGATGAATTTGATGCAGACCTCCGCCACCGTGGCAAAGGGGTCCTCAGCATGGCCAACCGGGGTCCCAACACCAACGGTTCCCAGCTGTTCATCACCTTTGTGGACACCCCTTGGCTCGATGGCAAACACGCCGTGTTTGGTCGGGTCTCTGAAGGCCTGAATGTGCTGGACAAACTGCAGCGCATTGATCCTCAGCGTCCTTCTGCTTTCATCCAGCCTGACCGCATTGAGCAGGCTTATGTGGTGGAAAAAGGCGCAAAAGACTTTTAAAAGCCATCAGCACTCAGCTGTCAGCGATCAGCAAGAGTGCTTTTGCTCCAGCGGGCTTTAAAATCAACAAAAAAGAGGAGGACTTCAGAAGTCTTCCTCTTGCATTTTGCAGGTGTTCCCATCAGTCTGAGGAGATCAGGACTGGAGCCGCCAGATTGTTGGTGTCCGAGGTGGCAAAACCAAAATCGTCGTTGTTGTAACCAGACTCCTGATGGAGGGCGAGGTCCACGCCGATGCTCTCATCGTGCACGCTGACCCTGAGGGGAATGAACACCTGGGTGATTTTCAGGCTGATGAAGGTCAGGGCAGCACAAAAACCAATGGTGAACACCAGTCCCAGAGCCTGAATGCCAAACTGCACCAGAGGGGCTTTGCCCTGTCCGGTGGTGAAGGCAAAAAGCCCTGTGAACAGGATGCCGACCACTCCGCCCATGCCGTGCACAGCAAACACATCCAGAGAGTCATCGAATTTGAGTTTGTGCTTGTAGGCCAGAATCCAAAACGACACGGTGGTGGCAAGGAAACCCAGCAGCAAAGCGGCCAGAGGGCTGATGAAACCCGCTGCAGGAGTCACTGCAACCAGACCCGCAATGCTTCCGGTCGCTGCACCCAGAGCAGTGGCCCGTTTGGAGTGAATGTATTCCCAGAGCATCCAACTGAGCATGGCAGAGGCTCCGGCTGCGTTGGTGGCGGTGATGGCTCTGGCGGCACTTTCACCGGCGGTCAGGGCAGATCCGGCATTGAAGCCCAGCCATCCGAACCACAGCAGCCCCACACCCAGCAGCACATACACCATGTTGTGGGGCAACACTGGACGTTTGGGCCAGCCCACGCGTCCGCCCACCACCATGGCAGCAATCAGACCCGAGAAACCGCAAGCCACTTCGATGGGGAGGCCTCCAGCAAAGTCCAGCACACCCAGTTTGGCCAGCCATCCATCGGGGGTCCAGAGCCAGTGCACCAGTGGGATGTACACCAGAATGCTCCAGAGGGTGATGAACAGCAGGTAAGCACCAAAACGCATGCGCTCCACCACGGCACCACTGATCAACGCCGGGGTGATGATGGCAAATCCGGTTTGGAACAAAACAAAGACATACTCGGGGATGGTGCCCCAGACCTGACCATCGAGGCCCTGCAGACCGGCATGGGAAAGGTTGCCGATCCAGGTGCCTTCACCGAAGGCGAGGCTGTAACCAAAGGCGATCCACAGGATGGACACGATGGCGATGGCGGCAAAGCTCATCATCATGGTGTTCAGCACACTGCGGGTGGAAACCAGACCCCCGTAAAACAGGGCCAGTCCGGGGGTCATGAGGAGCACCAGAGCGCTTGCAGCAAGCACCCACGCGGTGTCTCCTGTGTCGATTGTGCCGCTGGCAGCCAGGGCGGAGCTGCTGAGCAACACCAACAGGGGAAGAAGGCGCGTCATGACTCCAGAGTAAAGGCACCTGCATTTTGAACCCTCAATTTGTGCAGTCAAGACCAAAAATCATGAACGTATATGCCGAAAAGCTGCATTTTGGTGTTTTTTGTTCATGTGTTTTGAGACGTTTGTCAGCAAAAAGCCAAACATTCAGTCCAGATGCTCCTCCCAGCCAGAGTTGTTGATGGCCTGTTCAGCAATGGCATTCAATTCCTCTTCCATTTTTGCCTTCCAGTCCACAACTTCAGCCTGAACATTCAAGATGTTCAAAAATTCTTGCACAAAAAGTCGATTTTCAAAGAGTCCGTGCAAATAAGCCCCTCTGGTGTTGCCCTGTTGCCATCCCAGACCATCGGGAAGCCACGGCTTTGCACCCAGAGATCTGGTCTGTCCATGGTGGATTTCATAGCCAGAGAGCACCTTCCCTTCATGCTGCACAGAGGTTTGCAGGGTGGTTTTGTTTTCACTGAGGGTGGTTTCCAGAGCCAGCAAACCCAGACCCTCGATGTCTCCACTTTCGATGTGGTGGGGATCGAGGATGTGCTGTCCCAGAAGTTGCATTCCTCCACAAATGCCCAGAATGGGTTTTTGCGAAGCCGCAAATTGCTGGATGTGTGGGGTCCATCCGGTGTCGTTCAGCCAGCGCATGGACTGGGCGGTGTTGCGTGAACCCGGCAAAATCAGGGCATCAAACACCTCAAGATCGCGCACTTCACGCAGGGGAACCACGTTGATGCCGCTCTGGTGGATCAGGGGATCAAATTCATCCAGATTGGAAGCGTAGGGATAACACAGAAGGGCGATGTTCTTCAGGCCGAACTTCGGCTCGGCACGGTAATGGAGGGTGTCCTCCTCGGGGAGTGTGTGGTGCAGCATGTCCACGATGGCCACCACGGGGATTCCGGTTTTCTCCTCAAGCCACATCGGGGCTTCGCGCAGCAGGGTTTTGTCTCCGCGAAACTTGTTGAGGATGAATCCCTTCACCCGTTTTTGCTCCTCCTCGTCCAGACACATCCACGTCCCGAGCAAGTGGGCAAAAGCCCCTCCCTTGTCGATGTCGGCAATCAGGTACACATCTGCTTGGGCTTCCAGAGCCACCCTCATGTTCACGATGTCGCTCTTTTTGAGGTTGATTTCAGCAGGACTTCCAGCTCCCTCAATAATCAGGATTTCTGCTTCCTCTTGCAGGCTGTGTAAAGCCTCCTGCACCACCCCCCAGAGTCTGGGTTTGCGGTCAAACCATGGCAGTAAAGAAATTTCAGGGTCGGGTTTGCCCATCACGATCACCGCACTCTGGGTGTCGGCCATGGGCTTGAGGAGCACCGGATTCATCCGCACGTCGGGCAAAGTGCGGGCAGCAATGGCTTGCAGGTACTGGGCACGGCCCATTTCCAGACCGTCTCGGGTGACCGCAGCAAAGTTGCTCATGTTCTGGGCTTTGAAAGGGCGCACCCGATACCCCAGATTGGCGTAATGCCGACACAGGGCAGCCGTCAGGAAGGACTTGCCTGCATCCGAAGTGCATCCCATCAACATGATGGTTTTAAGGGCCATAGAACCTCCGAAATTCCTGAATGAAGCGTGCATCGTGCTCCAGTTGGGTGCTGACCCGGATGAAGTCTGGATGTCCATAACTGGCACAGTCTCGAACCCGAATGCCTTCTGACTGCAAAAAAGCCGTCAGTTCAGAGGCTCTGGGGGCAGGGACCAGCAAAAAAGGCACCCCCTGAAAAGGGACCTCAAGCCGATCCGCCAGTTTGCGGGCACTGGCCTGCACCAGAGGCAAGGTCTGATCCACGAAACCTTGCGCCTCTGGCAGGGCACGCAACACCAGATCCAGACTGGCTGGAATGTGCCACGCGCTTTGCAGGTTGTAGAGTTGAGCAGCCACCTTTTCACCACAAAGGGCGTAAGCCATGCGCATGCCGACCAATCCGTGCGCCTTGCCCGGAGACTGCAAGCGGATCAGGCGTTCTGAAGTGCCCAGAGGATGCACCCCCAGAAAAGGCAAATAAGCCTCATCCAGCAAAACATAATCCGCACAGTCCAGAAAAGGAGCGAGGTCCACCTCAAGGTCTGCAAAGTGGTGGCCACTCGGGTTGTGGGGGTTGGACAGGTACAGCAACCTGACTTTTTTGAGGGCAGGATTCTGGCGGTCTGTGATGGTCAGGTTGGCCTTGCAAAGCCCTGCGGCTCTGGCAAACTCACCAAAAGGGCTGCCGATGGACAACACCTCATCTCCCGCTTCAAGCAGGGCAAAACAGATGCGGTACATCAGTTCGCTGGCCCCCACCCCGAGCACCACCTGATTTGCCCTCACCTGATGCCAGTCTGCAAGAACCGTGCGGGTTTGCAGGTAGGCGGGCTCTGGATATTCCCTCAGGTCTGCCCTGTGCCATGCCTCCAGCAGCAGTGGACTCGGCCCCAGAGGGTTGCTGTTCACGGAGAAGTCCAGCATCTGGCTCTGGTCCTGCTTGCCTCCGTGGTGTGCCCTTGCGATCAGAGGAAACATGCCACCACTGCCAGAAAGCCCACACTGGCAACAGCCACCTGATGCAGCAACTTCAGGGTGTGGGCCAGATCCTGACGCTCTGGATCACGGAAAGGTCCACCCAGACTGTAGGTGTCCCGTTTGTTCAGGCGCACCCCCACCAGACCCGCCAGAGCCGCCATTGGAAAACCAGAGTTGGGGCTCGGGGTGTTTCTGGCGTCATTCAGCATGGTTTTCCACGCTCTGTAAGAACCGTGCACTGTACAGATCAGGATGCCGGTCAGGCGTGCAGGGATGAAATTCAGCACATCGTCCATGCGGGCAGCCACCTTGCCGAAAAACTCCAGCTCTGGCGTGCGGTAACCCCACATGGCATCTGCGGTGTTGCAGAAGCGGTAAAACGCCACCATCGGCAAACCTCCGATCACAAACCAGAAGAGGGGAGCCGCCAGCGAATCCGAGAGGTTTTCGGAGACAGACTCCATGGCCGCCCCCATCACTTCACTTTCCGAGAGCAGGGAAGTGTCGCGGCTCACCAGATGCCAAGACAGTTCGCGCCTTGCCTCTGGCAGATTGGGGGCATTCAAGACGCTTTCTCCGGCTTTTTTCAGGGCGGTCCATGCCATCAAGGGCTTGAGGCACAGGGCGGTCAGAACCACCTGCATCCAGAGGGGCAACAGAAAAATCAGACCCTGCACAGCCCATGCCACCAGCACCACCAGCCCTGCCCCCACAGCCCAACCCAGCAAACCCGAGAAAAAATCTGGGGGCAGCAACCGTCTGGCCTGCCTCAAAAAATGCCCCATCCAGACCACCGGATGAAACCGCACTGGAGGTTCCCCAAAACGGTCCAGCACGAAGGCCAGCACAAGGACCAGAGCCGTCAGCATGAACTCAGTGTTCGATGCCTTTCTGGGCTGGAATTCCTGCATCAAAGGCATGTTTGATGGGGGTCATTTCGGTGACGGTATCCGCATATTCCACCAGTTCCTGAGGGGCATTTCTGCCGGTCAGGACCACATGCAACATGTGAGGACGGGCTTTGAGGGTTTCCAACACCTCCTGCACATCGATCCAACCCCAGTTGATGGGGTAGGTCACCTCGTCCAGAACCAACAAATCATAATCCCCAGAGAGGATGGCTTCTCTGGCCTCTTTCCAGCCCATCTGGGCCAATTCCTTGCTGTGGTCGAGGTCCTTGCTGGTCCACGAGAAACCATCACCCAGACCTGCAAAGGGAATGTTCAGGGCTTTCAGGCTGCGGTGCTCTCCAAAGTTGGCGCTTTCATGTTTGATGAACTGAAGCAAGCGGGTTCTGAGGCCCCGTCCCTGCGCACGGACCAGCAAACCCAGAGCAGCAGTGGTTTTCCCCTTGCCGTTTCCGGTGTTGATGATGACCAGACCGCGCCTTTCGCCTTGCGGTTTTTCATACGGTTTTTCGGTGTGTGGCTGACTCACAAAAGGGCCTCCCTGAAGGCGGTTTCAAAAGCTCGGGCAATGGCGCGACCCACCGGGGTCACTGCGCCTGCGTATTTTTCGGTTTTGCCGTCCAGCATCACGATGGTCACGGTGTCGGTGCTGGTTCCTGTCCCATCAAAGCCTTCTCGGGTCTGGTGGTCCCTCAGGACCCTTGCCTTGACCTCGGTCACGATCTGCACGGCTTCCACCAGAGCGGCAGTGGGCAAATTCGCCTCGATGCACACAATGGTGTTGATGGTGCCCGGTTCATGGTCACTGATTGGCGTCAGACCGGGCGCACTCAGGTTCCCAAGGCCAGCAGTCACAAAAGCCGTGGCATGGATGCCCCGTTCCTCTGCTCGACCTTCCCCAAATTTCCAGACGTCCACCGCCGTCAGGCAGCACACGGTTTGCTCTGGAGGCAAATTGACCTTCTGCACCTCTTGCAAGACGGCTTCCTGCACGTCTATGGGGCAAAAATCCATGCCCACGGTGCGGTTCAGGACGTAACGGGCTCGGGTCAGGCCACCATTGAAAGGGGCACTGGACAGCACCACCCTCGGTTCCAGAAAATCCAGCACCAGACTGCCGGGTTTGAGGGTCAGACACACCTGCTCGGTTTCCAGACTCTGCATGGCACTCCACACACGAGCGGGCTTGAATTTGCGTTTTGGCGCACCCAATCGCGAGGTTGTTCACCGGGGTGGCATTCGGACTGATGGCCTTCAAAACAGCCAAACACCGTTGCGCGTCAGTTCTGGAATTGCCTTTTCAGGCGTACCAGATTCCCCACTCGGGTTTGCACCCTTAAACCGTCCTACGCGGAGCGGTTCCCAGCGTTTACAGCTTAGCATTTGAGGGGTGTTTCACGTGAAACGGGGCAGAAGGTAGATTTAGGGGCGAGCGGGCAGAGGGACCAGCGCCCAGCGCGAAGCGCCTCAGTGCCGACGGGGCCGCCCCCGAGCGACCCAGCCGATTCAAACCGCTTTGATCGGCGCAGTCGGGTCAAGAAGGCACGTAGTAGGAGGCAAGAAAAGGGCCCCCCCGTGAGCGCGTAGTCAGGGCAAGACAACATGCGGTCCCTTGTTTTGTCAAAGATGGTGTGCCTCGCCCAAAAGATGCATTTGCTAAAGCGTTCAGGGCGAGGCACGCCTCGCCCCTACAGGGTTTCATCTGGAATTTCGAGAGGTTGGAGGGCTCGCTGTCAACTGTCAACTGTGAACTTCAGTTGCTCTCCACTTTCTCCCACTGCAAATTCCCGAGGTACCGCTCAAACCCGCCTTCTTCGGTGATGCGGATCAGGTAGAGCCAGTGGTGGTCCAGCAGATCGCGCACGTTGCCGTGTTTCTGGATGATCTGGTCGATTTCAACTCTGGGGGCCTCGATCAGGACACTGAGCCGGAGGGGTTCATGGATGAATTTTTCACCGTCATGGAGGGACTGCATGGGAAGGCCGGTTTGCAGGTCTCCCCTGCTGCCTTGCAGCACGCCCAAGGTGCCACCCACCACGTTGTGCAGCACTTTGTTGCCACTGCCAAACGCCCGGTTGTCCACGGTGGAACCGTAGTATTGCAGGTTGATCCAGCTTGCCACCACCATCGGGGCCACCATGATCAGTTCGAGAACCTTGAAGCCACTGTCCTGCTTCCACTCGTAGTTGTGCAGGAACACCCGACCCCCGAGGTTCAGTTTGTGGGTGCGGCTTCTGGGCGCAGCGATGAAGGCGGCGTTTCCAGCCAGTCCCCACTCGGGGCGCACCTGAGACCAGTCTTTGCTGCGTCTGGCGATGTCCTGCTCGATTTTCTGACCGGATTGGCCTTCGGTCCCGAGGTAACGGGAGCGTGCAGTGCGGGTCAGGGTTCCGGCTTGATCCAGCCACAGATCCAGTTGTTTGAGGTCGGGCATGTGGGAATCAGGCAGGTTTTCGGTGTCAAATAGGGTCACTTCATCGGTGGTGGTGTTGTGCAAGGCCGCCACGAAGAAGGTGTCAGAAGGCAAGGCGATGCCTTTTGCTTTCAGGCCCACACGTACTGCTGGATCGTTGAGGATTTTGGCAGCGACTCTGGCGTTGGCCTCTCCGGTGTGGCCTCCGCAGGCTCCGCAGTCCAGACCCGAGGCGTGGGGATTGTTAACGGTGCTGCTGCCGTGTCCAGCCAGCACCACCAGACGGGCAAAGTTTTCTTTGAGGGACATCCCCCCCAGCATGTTCTGGGCCAGGGTCAGTTTCTGGTCTGCCGAGAACCCAGAGAGGTCCGGTCCCAACTGGCGGATTTCATGTTCGTGCAGACCGTGGGCACTGGGGTGTTTCACAGGACGGGTGATGTGGAAGCTGTCGCTGGCCAGTTTGAATCCGAAGCCCAGACCCGCCGTTTCCACATAAGCGAAGGAAGACACCGCAGAGGTTTTGAAGGCTTTCCAGACCTGCATGGATTGTTTTCTCAGGAGGCGTGAGGACACCGCATCTTTTTGTTGCTGGGCACTGGAGCCTTGCAGGGTTTCGGGGACTTTCAGGCCAGGCTGGAGAAGCACCGGGCACTGGGCATTCCCCTCGTCTTCAGCCAGAGGCACGTACTGGATGGGGAGGCCGAAGAAGCCTGCGAAACCTCCGGTTTCGATGTCTGCGCTGACGGTTTCCAGAGAGCGGCGGAACACTTCCGAGCGCACATCGATGCAGAACACCATCTGCACGGCTTTTCTGGTGGGGGCATCTGCGCTTTGCTGTCCAGCCAGTTGGCCCAGCAGGCTGCGCTGGAAACCATGCTCGAAAGCCCGTTGCAAGGCAAGTTCAACTTTCAAATTGGGTTTGCTGGTGTCCAGATGGGCCATGCGGAAGGTGGCCCGGTTCCACGGACGCTGGATGCTGAAGTGACCTTTGTAGAGGGCGTATTCAAAGCTCAGTCGCACAGCCAGAAGCTGGATCAGGTCGTCTTTTTTGACCCCGCCCAGTTCGGCATCCCAGGTCTGGTAGCGCACGTAAGAGGCCCAGCCAGAGACCGTGGAAAGGGCGTGGTGCAGGTACACCTCCAAAGCATTTTCTGGAATGCCGAGGGCATCGGTCACCTGACGGATGGCTTCCAGAGGCTGCTCAGAAAGCTGGGACACCCACTTGCGGAATTGTGGCAACCCGAGGACCTCTGGCTGACGGTCAAACTTCGCAGCGGCCCGCCATGCAGCGTAGATGGGCAGGTCCTTCCAGGGCATGGTCCAGACGGCCTGACTCTGGTCGTAGTAAGAAGCGCACCACTTGGAGATTTCTTCGGTGACAATGCGGGCAAAGTGGGTGCCTTTTTCTTCGTCGAGGACTTCGGCAACGGTCAGGGCCTTGTGCACATCTGCTGCAGGAGAGGGCTGGGCAGCAGCCCGTTTCAGGTCATTGACACTGAGGCCATGCTCTTTTGCAGCCACTTCCAGATCACGTTCAGAAATCCGGCCCGAGAGGATTTGCTCGGCGTAGTAACTGCGGGACATCAGCATGTTGGCGTTCATCACTTGCTGAACGGTGTGGGCAGCGGCATCAAACCTCTGGTCGGTCAGGCCAAGAAAGGGGTTCACGGCGACGAAGTGCTTGAGGGGCCAGAGTGGAGGGATGCGGGAAGCGGCTTTCTCAACTTGCTGCACGAATTTAGAATCGGGTGTGGGCAAGGTCATGGCTGGGTCCTTTCTGGGCAGCATCTTCATGGACGTGGGGTTCGATGGGCCAGAGCTTCTCAATCAGGCGGTGGGTGAAGGCATGCACGTACAGACCGTTCAGCAGGTGGATGTAGGCGGCTTGCCACTGGGGCAGGTGGATGCGGTAAGGAAGCAGCATCTGCATCACCAGAGCGGCCATGAACAAGACCACCAGCACCACCGAGAGCACCAGAGCAGTGAGGTTTGCAGGCAGCATCTGGGTGAACACCGAGCCTTGCAGCAGCATTTCCATTCCGGTTTGCAGCCCAAAGTATCCAGCAGCCACGGCCACAGTGAAGCCCAGCCCTTGCAGGAACAGGCGAGGGTTCAGGCGGTCAGACACCGAATTCCACATCAGGTACACCAGACCCATCAGGAGGGTTGAACCAAGCACCAGAAGGCCGGGTTTCTGGTCCAGAGAGGCCCCGAAAGCTGCGCCCACGCCGAAAGTCACACCCACTGCAAGGGTCA
Organism: Deinococcus misasensis DSM 22328; assembly: GCF_000745915.1. Classification (NCBI taxonomy): domain Bacteria; kingdom Thermotogati; phylum Deinococcota; class Deinococci; order Deinococcales; family Deinococcaceae; genus Deinococcus; species Deinococcus misasensis. The sequence goes on along the minus strand of NZ_JQKG01000030.1, from coordinate 38,627 downwards.
GGGAGAGCAGCAGACTGGAGGTTTTGGGGGCACCCAGAGGCTTTTTGAAGCTGGATTTGCTGGTTTCCACCACACTGCCCGAGGACAGGAAGGCGTGGGCTTTGTACAGAGAGTGTCCGATGATGTGCAGCACCGCAGCGGAGAACGCACCCAGACCACACTGAAGCAGCATGAATCCCATCTGGGCCACCGTGGAGTAGGCCAGAGACACTTTGACGCTGTTCTGGGTCAGCATCACCACCGAGCCGTACAGGGCAGTGATTCCGCCGATCAGGGCCAGAGCGGTCATGGTGGAGGGGGCCAGCACCATCACTTCACCCATGCGGACCATCAGGAAACCACCTGCGTTGATGATGCCAGCGTGCAGCAGGGCAGAAACCGGAGTGGGGGTTTCCATCACTTCAGGCAGCCAACTGTGGAAAGGGAACTGGGCGGATTTCAGCACCGCAGCGAAGACCAGCAGTGCAGTGATTTCAGGGATGTAAGGGAGGGAGGTTCCGGCCTCTCTGGCCGCCTGAGCCATCGAGAAGATGCCAGAGAAATCCAAGGTTTTGAAGGACTGGTAGGTCAGGGCAGCAGCACCGATCATGCTCAGGTCGCCCAGACGGCTGGTGATGAATTTCTTGCGGGCAGCCAGCCTTGCACCGAAACGCTCGGGGTAGAAAATCAGCAACTGGTGGAGGCCCAGACTGATGCCCATCCAGACCAGCACGAACATGCCCAGATGACCACTGACCGTCAGGGCCAGCACCGCAGCGATGGTGGCAGACAACCACTTCAGGAAACGGCCTTGCTGGGCATCTCCAGCCAGATAGTTGCGGGTGTAGCGGGTCACGATCAGTCCGATGAAAGACACCAGAGCCAGCATCACAGCAGAGAGGGTGTCAAAGTAAACGCTGAGTTTGAACACCTCGCCCAGAGCAAAGAAACTGTGGCTGACTTTGCCAGTCAGGGCCAGACCCACGGCTGCCACCACCGAGAGGGCAAAGGCCGTCCAGGCCACACGGTCGGTCAGCTGGATCATGTTTCCCACATTTCGGTTGGCCCATTGGGTGGGCACAAGGCCAACCAGCAGGTACGACAAAGGTCCGGCGATCAGCAGCAGGGGAAAGATCAGCGTGAAAAATTCCATGTTCCGTGGTCCTTTCAGCAAACGACATCCCGGCCACCCTCGGGTGGGGGAGGTGAAATCGTCTGTTTTTGTAGAGGTTTGGGCTGCAGTGCGTCCTGCAACTGAAAACAGCATAGCACCGTCTTAATCTTTCGTCTAATAGAATAATTGTTAAAAAACGTTCGCTTTTTTGAATGATTTGAGGTTGAATGGAAACATGGCTTTTCTGAATTACCACCACCTGCGCTACTTTTGGGCGGTTGCCCGTGAAGGCAACCTCACCCGTGCCGCCGAAAAAATGCACCTCTCCCAGTCGGCCTTGTCTGTACAGCTTCGCAAGCTGGAAGAGCACCTCGGGCACCAACTGTTCGAGCGGGAAAACCGCAAACTGGTCCTGACCGAAGTGGGTCGCATCGTGCTCGACCACGCCGAAACCATCTTCAAAACCGGAGATGAACTCCAGAGCCTGCTCAAATCCGGTCAGGCCAGCAACCGGCAGGTGCTCAGGGTAGGTTCGGTGGCGACCCTGTCCCGCAACTTTCAATTCGACTTTCTGAAACCCCTGATGGGCCGCACCGATCTGGAACTGGTGATCCGCTCGGGAAGCCTCCGTGAAATGCTGGCCCAACTGGACGCCCACACGCTGGATCTGGTGCTCTCCAACCTGCCCGTTCCCAGAGACGCCGAAAACCTCTGGCACAGCCACCTGCTGGCAAGACAACGGGTCAGTCTGGTGAAAAAGCCTGTCAAAGGGGAAAAACCTTTCCGTTTTCCTGAAGACCTCAAGACCGTGCCCATCGTGCTGCCCAGCCTGCAAAGTGACATTCGTGCCGATTTCGACCTGATTCTGGAACAGGCCGAAATCCGCCCCCTGATCCTTGCAGAGGTGGACGACATGGCCATGCTGCGCCTGCTGGCACGCGAAACCCCCGGTGTCACGCTGGTCCCTCCCGTGGTGGTGCAAGACGAACTCCGCTCTGGCGTGCTGGTCGAATGCTGCAAAATCCATGACCTGCAAGAAAGCTTCTATGCGATCACCCAGAGCCGCAGGTTTCCGAATCCTCTGGTGGCCCAGTTGATTCAGCAGGTGAAGGGGGAGGTGTAGATCAACCTCAATACACCCAAAATCCCAGATGAACCCCTGTAGGGGCGAGGCGTGCCTCGCCCCGAACGCTTTAGCAAATGCATCTTTTGGGCGAGGCACGCCTCGCCCCTACATCTGCCTTCTGCCTTCTGCCTTCTGCCTTCTGCCTTCTGCCTTCTGCCTTCTGCCTTCTGCCTTGGCCCTCGGCACGGCGCAGCCCCCTCAAGTAAACTGACCTGACATGCTGCGTTCCATCCACCTCGCCCTGACCTTCCTGACCACCCTCCCCCTCCCCGATGTTGGAGAGGTCAAAGCAGGCGAATTCAAAAAAGCGAGTGGATTTTATCCTCTGGCCGGTTATGCCGTGGGTCTGGTGCTGTTTGTGGGCCTCCTATTCGGACAGTTTTTGCCTGCTGGGGTCTCTGGAGCCCTGACCCTTGCCCTGTGGCTCTGGATCACTGGAATGCTGCATTTCGATGGTCTGGTGGACGCCGGAGACGCCTTGCTGGTCATGAAATCTCCCCAGAGGCGTCTGGAGATCCTGAAAGACGTGCACATTGGGGCTTTTGGTCTGGCGGTCGGGGTGATTTCGCTCTTGCTCAAATGGAGCCTGCTGACCGAACTGCACACCCTACACTGGACTGCACTTTTCACGGTGGTCCTTGTGCCTGCCATTGCCCGCTTCGCGGTGCTTTTGCCCATGAATCTTTTCCCTGCTGCCAGAGAAGAATCTTTAGGGGCGCGGTCCAGAGAGGGCTGGTGGCAGATGGGTCTGTTGCTGATCCTGCCCGTTTTGTTCTTTCAGCATGGCCTCTGGCTGATTCTCGGGGGGTTGGTGGTCGCTTTGATGGTGGCCCGTTTTGCTGCAAGCCGTCTGGGAGGAGGCATCAACGGGGATGTGTATGGCGCAATCATCGAATGCACCGAAATCGGGGTTTTGCTGCTCTGGATCATTTTGATGGGGGTAGGACGATGAAAACCCTTTACCTGATCCGCCACGGCAAGACCTTGGACAACCACCTGAAACGCTATCCCGGCTCCGATTCTCCCCTGAGCCCCGAGGGATGGCAAACGGTGCAAAAACTCCGGCCCTTCTTGCCTGCAATGTCCCATGTGCTCAGTTCCCCCAGCTTGAGAACCCTGCAAACCTGTGAAGCTCTGGGGCTTGAGCCTGTGGTGCACCCTGACTTGCAGGAAATGGGCTTTGGCATCATGGCAGGTCACACTTGGGCCGAACTGGAAGCCAAGCATGGTCCAGAGGTGCTGGTGTGGCTGGAGAACATGCAAAACCCAGAGGCACAGACTGGGGCACCAGAAGGTGAATCCGGTCAGGCATTTTTCTCAAGGGTTGGGAATGTGCTGGACAACCTGCCAGAAGGAAACACTGTGCTGGTCACCCATCTGGGTGTGATCCGGGCCATCCTGAAAGTCACCTTGCAGATGGAGCGTTTCGAGATCTCCCCTGCCAGCTTGACCGTTTTGACCGAACATCAAGGGATGTGGATATTGAAACATTTGAATGTCACTTTTCCAGACACGAAACCTTCCAAAAGCATTTTCATCTCTGGAGGGGCGAGGTCTGGTAAAAGTGCTTTTGGCGAAAAACTGGCCGCTGCTTCAGAAAGTCCAGTGACCTACATTGCAACCGCTCAGGCTTTCGATGATGAAATGCTGGAGCGCATCCAGAGGCATCAGGCAGATCGGCCTGCGCATTTTCAGACGCTGGAGGCCCCTCTGGACCTGCTGGGTGCCCTGAAGCAAACCGAAGGCACCATCCTGATCGATTGCCTGAGCCTGTGGGTTTCCAACGGCATGATGCAAGACCTTGGAGAAGCTGAGATCCTGCAAAAAGCCACTGAAGTGTGCGCAGAAATCCAAAAGCGACCTTTTCAAACCATTGTGGTCAGCAACGAGGTGGGGCTGGGCATCGTTCCCATCAACAAACTGGCCCGCCAGTACCGCGACATTCTGGGTCGGGTCAATCAATTGTTTGCCTCTGGCTGCGAGGAAAGTTATTTTTGTGTCTCTGGACAGCCTTTGAAGGTGAAGTGAGTTCACAGTAGACATCAAGACAATCTTTTCCAGCACGCCAAAACCAGAGCATTTCAGAGGCCATCCCGCTGTTTACTGTGATCTGTAAACTGTAAACCCAAAAGCTGCTTCTTTTCGCTGATGGCTGAACGCTGACCGCTGACGGCTTAACCCAAAACAGGTTAGTCTGGACCTGCCATGCAGACTTTACTGAGCAGAATTGAACCGCTGGATGCACAAGCCCTGCAAAAAGCCCTTGAACGTCAGGACCAGCTCACCAAACCCCCCAAATCACTGGGCAAACTGGAAACCCTCGGGGTGCGGTTGGCTGGAATCCAGCGCACCGAAAAACCCGAGATCTCCAGACCTGTCGCAATTGTGTGTGCAGGCGACCACGGTGTGTGTGAGGAGGGGGTCAGCGCCTTTCCTGCCAGCGTCACCCCCCTGATGGTGCTGAATTTTCTGGCCGAAGGGGCTGCCGTCAATGCCATTGCCAGAACTGTGGGGGCAAAGGTGCAGGTCATCAATGCTGGAGTCAATGCCGATTTGCCTGACCATTCGGCTCTGGTGAACACTCCCATCCGCAGAGGCACCCGGAACCTGCGAAAAGAACCTGCTCTGACCAGAGAGGAAGCTGAGAAAGCCATCCTGTTGGGTGCAGAGGTGACCAGCAAAGCCATTCAAGAAGGCGCAGACATCCTGATTCCCGGTGAAATGGGCATCGGCAACACCACCCCCGCTGCTGCGATCACTGCCAGAATGCTGGACCTTGCTCCAGAGCTGGTGACCGGTCGTGGCACAGGCATTTCCGATGAAGGCCTGACCCACAAAATTCAGGTGATTCAGGATGCTTTGAACCGTGCTGGAAGTCATAAAGCGGATCCTCTGGGGGTTCTGGCTGATCTGGGCGGTCTGGAAATCGCTGCCATGACAGGTGTGATGCTGGCTGGAGCGGCACACCGGGTTCCTGTGGTGATCGATGGTTTCATCGCGGGGTCTGCTGCACTCATTGCTGCTGCCCTGTCTCCTCTGGCCAAGGATTGTTTCTTTGCCAGCCACCAGAGCGTGGAAATCGGGCACATCAAACAGCTTTCTGCACTGGGCTTGGAGCCCCTCTTGAATCTGGACATGCGTCTGGGAGAAGGCACAGGAGGGGTGCTTTGTGTGCCCATCTTGCAGGCTGCTGCCAGTGTCCTGAAAAACATGGCCACTTTTGCAGAAGCCGGAATCGGTTGATTTCCACTTGCAGAACTGAAATCTTTTTCAGACCCACCGCGTGATACCCTGAGAGCAGAACACCATGCCCGGTCCTTCCCAGATCACCATTCAAGATGTTGCCAGAGCCGCTGGCGTCTCCCCTGCCACCGTTTCGAGGGTGCTGAACGGCACTGCTGGAGTCAAACCCGAGAAAATCGAGAAAGTGCGTGCTGCTCTGGCGCAATTTGGCTACAAGGCCAATCCTTTTGCCCGCAGCCTGCTTTCAGAGGGTCTCAAAGTGGTCGGTGTGCTGGTGCCCAACCTGCAAGACGAGTTTTATGGCAGCATTGTGACGGCCATCGAGAAAACCCTCAGGGCACAGGGGCTGCAAATGATGTGCGCTCTGGGCCACGATGATGTGCAAGCCGAACAGGAAGCCTTGAGCATGCTGCTGGAACGGGGTCTGGATGGATTGATTCTGCTGGCAGACCACCTGCCAGATGCCCTGCTGCTGGACCTCAAAACCAGAAAAGTGCCTTTTGTGCTGCTCAACCGCTCCATCCCAGAGGTGGCCGAGCACTGCCTCAGGGTGGACAATTTTCAGGGTGGACATCAGGCCACCCGTCATTTGCTGGACCTCGGGCACACCCGGATTGCCCACCTGACCGGACCTTTGAATCGCGCAGACACCTTGGGCCGTTACAACGGTTATTTGCAGGCTTTAAGGGACGCTGGCCTTGAGATGGATGAAGCCCTCGTGCTTTATGCACAGGACGACAACTGGAGTATCGAAGCCGGAGAGGCCATGACCGAGCGCCTGCTGGCCCGCACTTCTTTCACGGCCATCTTTACGGCCAACGATCCTCTGGCCGTTGGGGCATTGAAGGTACTCCATCGCAAAGGTTTTCGTGTCCCAGAGGACATCAGCATTGTGGGGTTTGACAACCGCTCGATCTCTTCATGGGTGAGCCCAGCCCTGACCGTCATGGATTACCCCAAGTACCGCATGGGCGAAACAGCAGCAACCCACCTGATCCAGATGATGTCGGGTCAGCCAACAGCACCGCTTCCTTTGCTTCCTCTGGAACGCATTGAACGGGAATCCACCGCCGCCAGAACAGCAAAGAGAGGGAAATAAATCCCTCTCTTGCTGGGTTTCCTTCATTGCAAAATCAAAACGCCGTAAGCAGGCAACTCCACCTGACCTGCCACATCTTTCCCAGAGAGCAGGTCTTTTTTGTGCTCTGGCAAATCAATGGTCATGGTCTGGGGATGATGGTTCAAGACAAACACCGTTGTTTCACGTGAAACAACCTCGATGCCTGCAGGCACCTGCAATGCTGGCTGGATCTGCAGTTCATCCAGCACGGTTTTGAGATAAAGGCCCATCTGCTCTACAGGCAACTTCACCCCGAGATAATCTGCTCGACCTGCCCCAAAAGCATGGGTGGTGATGGCTGGAAGTCCAGCGTAATAATCTGCTGCGTGGGTGGTAACGGCCTGTGCACCTTCCAGACGGATCACATCGATCCACTGTTCAGCACTCCAGCCATTTTCCAGAGGACGCTTTTCCTCTTTGGAAAGCGCCAACCACTCCTCCACTTTGAGGCCCAGCATTTTGCGGAATGGAGCTGGATATCCGCCCAGATACACATGGTCGTGTTCATTGACGATGCCACTGAAGTAAGACATCACCACACGTCCACCGTTCTGAACATAGGTTTCAATGTTTCTGGCATCTTCTTCTTTGACCAGATACAGGTTGGGAATGCACACCAGACGGTATGGGGAAAGATCATCAGAGGGACGCACAAACTGCACTGTGATGTTCTGCTGGTGAAGAGGGGCGTAAAACTGGGCCACCAGTTCCATCAGGTTCAGGTCTGCATGGGGATGGGAACCCTGTTCCAGACCCCACCAGCTGTTCCAGTCCAGCACAATGGCCACTTCCGCTTTGACTGGATCGTGGCAGAAATCAGGGAGGCGTTTCAGTTCGTTGCCCAGCGTTTCGATTTCCCGCCAGGTTCTGGAGTCGGTGCCATCGTGCGGAACCATGCCAGAGTGGTATTTCTCGGCTCCGGCTTTGCTTTGACGCCACTGGAAATACATGATGCCTCTGGCCCCTCTGGCCAGCAACTGGTAACTCCAGAGCCTCATCTGGCCGGGGCGTTTGGTGTGGTTCAGGGTTCGCCACTGCACCTGATTGGGGGCCTGCTCCATCAGGATCCAAGGCTGGTTCTGTTTCAGAGACCGGGCCACATCCCCCTGAGCTGCACACTCAATGGCTGCTGAGGGGCTGGCAGGATCGGGGTAAATGTCAATGGACACCACATCTTCGATTTCTGACATCTTCCACTGGTCCAGATGCTTGTTGATGCCAATGTAGTTGGTGGTGACCGGAACCTCTGGGGTGATTTCACGCAGGAGGTCGACTTCCATTTGCATGCATTCCTGAAGCATGTCGCTGGAAAACCTACGCCAATCCAGATACTGAGAAGGATTGTAAAAAGTGGGCATGGCTGCTGGAGCCTGAATTTCTGCCCACTCATAATAGGTCTGGCTCCAGAAAGCGGTGCCCCAGGCCTCGTTCAGAGCGTCCAGTGTTGCGTACTTGTGGTGGAGCCAATTGCGAAAGGCACATACCGTTTCTTCTGAAAAGCTCTCGAAGATGTGACAGCCATACTCGTTGTTGATGTGCCACATGGCCAGTGCAGGATGGTTTTTGTACCTGAGGGCCAATTGGCGCACCAACTGGGAGGCTTTTTCACGGTAGATGGGGCTGGCCGGGCTGTACTGCTGTCTGGAGCCCACACCCAGTCGGACTCCGTTTTTGTCCACAGGCAGGCTTTCAGGGTACTTGAGGGCAAACCATGCCGGTGAAGAAGCCGTAGCAGTCGCCAGATTGGCCTTGATGCCATGCTGGTGCAGCATGTCCATGATGCGGTCCAGCCAGGCAAATTCGTACACCCCTTCCTCGGGTTCCAGTCTGGCCCAGCCAAAAATGGCAATGGAAACCAGATTCACGCCAGCCCGTTTCATGAGGGCCATGTCTTCTTGCCAGACCGATTCCGGCCACTGCTCGGGGTTGTAGTCGCAGCCATAGATCAGGGTGTTTTCAAACGCACGCAGGTCAGCCATATTGAAATTCCTTTCAGTTCTCTCTCTCAAGTTTAGGGATTTGATGACCAAAGTCAATTCAGAAAAGGTATTTTGATCTGTATTCATATTCTTCAATTGAAAAATATTTCAGAAAAAGATCCAGAGTGTAACTGGACGTTCCATCTGCTCCTCCACCACACCTTTTCTTAACTTCAGACCCTTTACCCTGAAGTCACCATGGACATCGAAGCCAATAACCTGCACAAGGCTTATCCCCGAAAAGTGGCAGTACAGGACATCAGTTTCTCAGTGGGCTCGGGAGAGGTGTTTGGCTTTCTCGGTCCCAACGGTGCAGGCAAAACCACCACCATCAAAATGCTGCTCGGCCTGACCACCCCCACCAGAGGCAGCGCCAGACTGCTGGGACAGAGCATCCAGAGCCTGCAAGTGAAACGTCAGGTCGGATTTTTACCAGAGCTGTTTCGTTTTCATGATTGGCTGTCGGGCAAAGAACTCCTGAGGTGGCATGGTCGGCTGTGTGGCATGACCCAGAGTGAGCTGGACAAAAGGATTCCTGAGGTGCTGGATCAGGTGGGCCTTTCCCAACACGGAGACCGCAAGGTGAAAGGCTATTCCAAAGGCATGCAGCAACGGGTGGGGCTGGCACAGGCGATTTTGCACAAACCCCAGATTGTCTTTCTGGATGAACCCACCTCTGCTCTGGACCCTCTGGGCCGCAGGCAAGTGAGGAACATCATTTACCAGTTGCAACAGGAGGGAACCACTGTGTTTCTGAATTCCCACCTGCTCTCGGAAGTTGAGTTGACCTGTGACCGGGTGTGCATTGTGCAAAACGGCAAGGTGCTTCGCACGGGTCCTTTGCAAGACCTCCTGAAAGGCACCCTTGAAGTGGAGGTCCAGAGTTCCGGACTGACCGACCCCATCAAACAGGAGTTCTCCCAGTTTGCCGAAGTGCTGGCTTTCAGCGAAAGTGCTGCCAAACTCCGGGTTTCTCAGGAACAGGAAGTGGCCCGAATTGCTGAAATTCTTTTCAAACACCAGAGGCCCATTTATGCCCTCAGCCCCCAGAAACGCACCCTTGAAGAACTGTATGTGTCCCTGATGGAGGCCACACAATGAACAGCATCCTGAAAATCTCTGGCTTCACCTTGCAAGAAGCTTTTGCCAAAAAGCTGATTCTGGCTTTGCTGCTGCTCACCGTGGTTTTTCTGGGATTGTACTTTTATGGGGCCAATGCCCTGCACAACAACCTGATGGAAAGGGCCCAAGAATTGGGCCGGGAGCGCTTACGGAGATCTGATGAAATCTACTCCAGTTTGACCATCATGGGCCTGTACATCGTGAACTTTCTGGGCAGTCTGGTGGGCATCATGCTGGGGGTTTCCACCCTGTCCGGTGAGGTGGAAAGTGGCCTCCTGATGACCATCCTGATCAAACCCATCCGGCGTGCCCAGTTGGTGCTGGGCAAGTGGCTGGGCCTGAGTGTGGTCAGTCTGGTGTACCTGACCCTGCTCTCTTTAGGGGTGATTTATGGCACCCAGATGATCACTGGCTACATCCCCGAGAACTACTGGACCACCGTTCTGTTGATGAATCTGGGCACCTGGATCTTACTCACCAGCACGGTGCTGTGCAGCGCGATTTTCCCCGTTCTGACCAGTGGTGTGGTGATGTTCATGGTGTATGCCCTGTCGTGGACCGGGGGTCTGGTGGGCAACCTCGGGAAACTGACCGATACGCCCCTGATGGTGACCATTGGAAATTATGCCCACTACATTTTTCCCAGCGATGCGATGTGGCGTTTTGCGAGCTATTACCTGCAAACCCCCACCATGCGCATGTTCAGGGAAGACCGGGGAGGCAATCCCTTGATCGGAAACGATCCCATCCAGAGCGGTGATCTGGTTTGGGGTTTTGTGTATCTGGCCCTGATGCTGGGTCTGGCCGTTGCAGTGTTTCAGAAGCGCGATTTGTAGACTCATCAGACTTTCACACTTGCAGTTTGAGAAGACAGACGCCCGATTTGCACTCGGGCGTTAACTTTTGGGCATGCCCCACCCCGGAAACCCGTTGCTGTCAGATTGTATACACTTTACATTTGAAAAGCCGATGGATTTTGAGCCGGGTGTTAGCATGAAGGCAAGAACAGGATAAATGTCCTCTACTCGGACACAACAATCTCTCTGGGACCATCTTTTCAGAGGGATTGTGTCTGTATGAAGAAAGGAATCACCCATGCATGAAACCCTGAAAAAAGTGCTCGGTGGACTGATGCGCCGTTATCAAGAGCGGGTGCCCGATGTGGAAGCCATCATCGAAGCCATGCTCAGAGAAGGCATCATCGAAAACCGTGAACAAATTGAAAACGACCACATCGCTTTCCGCACCATGGGCGTGCCCCAGCTCGGCATCGCTTCCTTCGAAAAAATCTTCCTGCATTACGGCTACCGCAAGCAGGAGAAATACAACTTTGAAGGCAAAAAACTGAACGCCTTCTGGTACGCTCCCCCCTCCCCCGAGTTTCCCCGCATCTTTGTCTCCGAGTTGCGCGTCCATGAGCTTTCCGAGGTGGCCCAGCGCATCATTTACAGCTACACAGACGAGGTGCAAAGTGATCCTGTCGATGACCTGAACCTCGACAACTGGGAAGAGGTGGACGCTTTCTTGCACAAAGCCCTCTGGCGCCTTCCCACCCTTGAGGACTACGAACGCCTGCTGCAGGAGTCCGAATACGCTGCATGGGTGATTTACAACCGCTACTACCTGAACCACTTCACGGTGTCCATCCACAGCCTTCCCGAGGGCTACGACAACATCCAGGGCTACAACGACTTTCTGGAAAGAAACGGCTTCAAGCTCAACGACTCAGGTGGCAAAATCAAGAAAAGCCCGGATGGCCTCTTGCTGCAATCCTCCACCGTTGCTGAAATGATTGAAGCAGCATTTGCCGAAGGCAAAAAGAAAACCATCAGCGGGTCCTACGTCGAATTTGCCGAAAGAAAAGTGCTTCCGGCTTATGGACACCTCCAAAAATCCGAAATCAAGCGCCAGCACCGCCGCGAAGGTTTTGAAGCTGGAAATGCAGATAAAATCTTCGAGAGCACCTACACCACCCAGACCCTCAAAAGGGAGGCCGTCAAGTGACCCAGACTGCTCAGAAACCCAAAACCGGAGAAGCAACCGTGAAGCGTTACATGAACATCATCAACGGCCAACTGGTGGACAGCGAAGCACACTTCCTGAGCCACAACTCTTCCAAGCTCAGTGACGTGCTCGGGGAATTCCCGGTGGCCACCAAAGAGCAGGTCCGTGAAGCCTGCATTGCCGCCAAAACCGCTTTCGAAAAGTGGCGCAAAACCCCCGCTCCCATCCGCGGCAACATCATCGGCAACATTGGCAAAGCCATCGAACGTGAAAAAGAGGCCCTCAGCCGCCTGCTCTCCCGTGAAATGGGCAAAACCCTCAAGGAAGCCCGAGGAGACGTGCAGGAAGCCATCGACACCTGCCACTTCTTCCAGTCGGAAGGCCGCCGCCTGTACGGACAGACCGTGCCCAGCGAAATGCACACCAAAGACCTGATGACTTTCCGCCGTCCTCTGGGCGTGGTGGGCATCATCACCGCTGGCAACTTCCCTGTGGCCGTTCCTGCATGGAAAATCATCCCTGCCCTGCTGACCGGCAACACCATCGTCTGGAAGCCTTCTGAAGATGCCCCCCTGACCAGCTATGCTTTCACCCAGCTTCTCATTGAAGGCGGTCTGCCCGATGGGGTCATGAACCTTGTCTTCGGTCATGGTGGAGGTTCCACCGGCGAATTCCTCGTGGACATGATGGATGAAAAGCGCCTCAACAAAATCGCTTTCACCGGATCCAGCGCTGTGGGACGCAAAATTGGCGAAGTGGCCGGGCGCAACCTCACCCACCCCACCCTTGAACTGGGTGGCAAAAGCCCTCTGGTGGTCATGCGTGATGCCGACCTCGACAACGCGGTTTCTGGTGCGCTCTGGGCTGCTTTCGGCACCGGAGGCCAGCGCTGCACCAGTGCAGGAAACATCATTCTGGACGCCCCCATCTACGAAGAGTTCAAACAGCGTTACCTTGAGCGCGTCCAGAGCATCAAAATCGGCAACCCCGGCGAGCACGATGATGTGCTGTACGGCCCTTTCATCAACGAACGCTTCTTCAAAAGCTGGGAAGCCCACTACGAGCTTGGTGAAAAAGACGGTGCAACCCTGCTGTACGGCAACAAGCGCATCACCCGCGACAACAAACCCGAGGGCTTCATGGGCGACCCTGAAGAGGCCTTCTATGGCTGGCCCACCATCTGGGACAACGTCAGCAAAGACATGCAAATTTTCCAGCGTGAATGCTTCGGTCCCACCATCAACCTGGTGAAAGTGGACGGCATCGATGAAGCCATCGAAGTCGCCAACAGCGTGGAATACGGCCTCTCCAGTGCCATCTACACCAACAACCGCGAATGGGCCTACAAGTTCCGCGAAAACATTCAGGCTGGCATGACCTCCATCAACAACTCCACCACCGGCGCAGAAGCCCACATGCCCTTCGGAGGCACCAAAGCCTCTGGCAACGGCACCCGTGAATCCGGCATCTGGGTGATCGACAACTACACCTACTGGCACGGCGTGAACGACGACATCTCGGGCAAACTGCAACTGGCCCAGATGGAAACCGAATATGCCGATGTCAAAGCCCCTGTGAACGTTTCCGAGCTCTGATTCTCTGGGCGAGGCATGCCTCGCCCCTACATTCTCTTTTCCTCTCCCCCACCCCCCACAATCCAAACCCACATCACCCATACACCATGTGTCGGGGCAAGGTTTCCTTTTGCCCTGAACAGGAGGTCACACCATGAAACGCAAAGTCCTGATTTTCGGTGCTGGAAAAGTCGGCACCACCATTGCCCACCTGCTGCACCACGCCCAGAACTACGAAGTCACCCTTGCAGACAAAAGCGAACAGGCTCTGGAACGGGCCGTCAAAACCGTGCCGGTCAAAAGTGTGGTCCTCGACGCCACCGATGTTGGCATGATGCAAGAAGCCTTCAAGGACGTGGATCAGGTGGTCTCTGCCGGTCCTTACTTCGTGAACAAATTCATCGCAGAGGCCGCCCTGCATGCTGGGGTCAGCTACTTCGACCTCACCGAAGACCGCGAAACCACCGCCCACATCCGCGAACTGGCCAAGCAGGCCAAGTCCGGTCAGGTGTTCATGCCCCAGTGTGGTCTGGCCCCTGGTTTCATCGGCATTTTGGCTGCCGACCTTGCCAGAGGATTCGACTCCATCCTGGACATCAAAATGCGTGTAGGAGCCCTCCCGCAGTTCCCCACCAACATGCTGATGTACAACCTCACCTGGTCCACCGATGGTGTGGTCAACGAATACATCAACCCCTGCGAAGCCCTCCATGACGGCAAAATCGTGGAGATGCAAGCTCTGGAAGGTCTGGAGAGCTTCTCTCTGGACGGCATCACCTACGAGGCCTTCAACACCTCGGGCGGTCTGGGCACCCTCTGCGAAACCCTCGAAGGCAAAGTCCAGAGGCTGGATTACAAGTCGGTGCGTTACCCCGGCCACCGTTACCTGATGCAGTTTTTGATCCGCGACCTGCGCCTCTCTGAGCGCCGTGAAATGCTCAAAGACATTCTGGAAAACGCCCTCCCCATCACCCCTCAGGATGTGGTCCTGACCTTCTGCACCGTGACAGGCTACAAAGATGGCCGCCTGACCCAGGTCAGCGATGCCCGCAAAATCTACGACCAGATGGTGCATGGAGAGCACTGGAGCGCCATCCAGCTCACCACTGCTGCTTCCCTGTGCGCTGTGCTGGACCTCCACGCTGAAGATTTCCTGCCAGAGCAAGGCTTTGTCCGTCAGGAAGATGTGCCCCTCAAGCCTTTCCTCGAAAACCGCTTTGGCCGCTACTATCAGGTGGAACAGGTGGAGCATCTGGCAAACAGTGCGCGCATTGTGCCAGCGTAAAAACGCCGAGGGCCGAGAGCACAGAGCCGAGAGCAAATAAAGCTTTTGCAAAAGCAATTTGCATCATTCCAAAACCTGCGATCATTTTTGACTTGATGATCCTTCATACCCTCGGCGCTTGGCCCTCAGCTCTCGGCAACCAAATAAAAAATGCCCCTCCCGGGGCATTTTTTATTTGGTTTAAATCAGGGAATCCGTGCCACACGCAGCGTATTGGTGGTGCCTTTCATGCCAAAGGGCACACCTGCCACGATCACAATGCGGTCACCGGACTGGGCCAGATCCAGCTCTTGCAGGGTCTGGACTGCCATTTCCACCATGTCATCGGTGTCTTTGGGGTCACGGGTGAGGAGGGGCAACACACCCCACATCAGGGCCAGCTGGTTGACCACCTTGTCGTTGGGGGTCAGGGCCAGAATGGGCTTCTTGGGACGGCGACGGGAGACGCGTGCAGCAGTGGCCCCGGAAGAGGTGAAGCACACGATGGCCTTGGCGTTCAGGAAGCGGGCAATCTCACTGGCAGAGTGAGAAATGGCGTCCTGGGTGGTGTGACGGTCCTCGGGAATCTTGATGAGTTCTTCCTCGTACTGCGAGGTGTTCTCGGCAGTCAGAGCGATTTTGTTCATCATGCCCACGGATTCCACCGGGTACATGCCGCTGGCAGATTCTGCGGAAAGCATCACAGCGTCAGAGCCGTCAAAGATGGCGTTGGCCACGTCGCTGGCTTCTGCACGGGTGGGACGGGGATTGGTGCGCATGCTTTCAAGCATCTGGGTGGCGGTGATCACCGGTTTGCCGGCTTCACGGCACTTGCGGATGATCATTTTTTGAATGACCGGCACCTGTTCGGTGGGCATTTCCACCCCGAGGTCACCACGGGCCACCATGATGCCATCGGCTTCTGCGAGGATCTCGTCGAAGCGGTCCACAGCCTGAGGCTTCTCAATTTTGGCCATCAGTTTGGCACTGGAACCGAGCATTCTCAGGTGATGACGGGCCAGAATCAGGTCGTCGCGGGAGCGCACGAAGCTGAGGGCCACCCAGTCCACACCCAGTTCTGCACCCACACCCAGATCCTGAATGTCTTTGTCAGAAAGGGCAGGAGCGGAAAGGTCGGCTTCGGGGACGTTGATGCCTTTGTTGTTGCTCAGGACACCCCCGATTTCCACTTCGGTGATGATGTCGTTGCCTTTGATCTCTTTGATCCGCAACTCAAGATTGCCGTCATCGAGCAGCAAAGTCATGCCCACACTCACGTCCTGTGGAAGGGGCTTGTAGGTGGTGGACACCCGTTCAGCATTGCCTTCCACATCGTCGGCGGTGAGAACAAAGCGCTGGCCTTTTTCGAGGGTCACAGGGCCGTCTTTGAAGCGTCCAGTGCGGATTTTGGGACCTTGCAGGTCTTGCAAGATGCCCACAGTCACGCCCTTGTTGGCAGCAGCTTCGCGGATCATGTCCACGCGCTTCTTGTGGTCTTCTTTGGTGCCGTGGGAGAAGTTGAGGCGGGCCACGTTCAGGCCAGCATCAATCATCTGCTCCAGAACTTCGATTTTTTCACTTGCTGGACCGATGGTCGCAACAATCTTGGTGGATCTTTTAAAGAGCATCTTTCCCCAGGAATTTGGCAGCCGCTCCGAGTTCGTGCTCGATGCGCAGGAGTTGGTTGTATTTGGCAATGCGGTCACTGCGGCTGGCAGATCCAGTTTTGATCTGTCCGGCGTTGGTGGCCACGGCGAGGTCAGCGATGAAGCTGTCTTCGGATTCACCACTGCGGTGAGAAATCACTGCGGTGTAACCGTTTTTCTGGGCCAGTTCAATGGCGTCCATGGCTTCGGTGAGGCTGCCAATCTGGTTCACTTTCACCAGAATGGAGTTGCCCACTTTGGTGTCAATGCCTTGCTGGAGGCGCTTGACGTTGGTCACGAACAGGTCGTCCCCCACCAGTTGCACTTTATCGCCAATTTTCTGGGTCAGCAGTTCCCAGCCAGCCCAGTCGTCTTCGTGCAGGCCGTCTTCGATGGACACGATGGGGTAACGGGCAGCCCAGTCGGCCCAGAAATCCACCATCTCTTCGCTGGTCAGGATGCGACCTTCGCTTTCGAGGTGGTACTTGCCGTCTTTGTACAGCTCGGAGGTGGCAGGGTCCAGAGCAATGAAAATGTCTTTTCCGGCTTCGTAGCCAGCGTTTTTGATGGCTTCCATCAGCACTTCAAGGGCTTCTTCGTTGCTCTGGAGGTCAGGAGCAAAGCCGCCTTCGTCACCGACGTTGGTGTTGTAGCCGCGCTTCTTCAGCACTTTCTTGAGGGCATGGAACACTTCGGCGCCGTAACGCAGGGCTTCTTTGAAGCTGGGAGCGCCAAGGGGCATGACCATGAATTCCTGGAAGTCCACACGGTTGTCGGCGTGTGCACCACCGTTGATCACATTCATCATGGGGGCAGGCAGCACTTTGGCGTTGTTGCCACCAAGGTAGCGGTAGAGGGGCATGCCAAGGGCGTTGGCAGCAGCTCGGGCGTTGGCCAGAGAAACGGCCAGAATGGCGTTGCCACCCAACTTACTCTTGTTGGGGGTGCCGTCGAGGTCCAGCATGATCTGGTCCACTTTCACTTGGTCCAGAGCATCCACACCGATCAAGGCTGGACGGATGACGTTTTCAACGTTGTCCACAGCCTTTTGCACACCTTTGCCCAGGTAGCGGTCTCCGCCGTCACGCAGCTCGTTGGCTTCGTGGCTGCCGGTGCTGGCTCCCGAGGGAACGATGGCGCGCCCAACGAAACCGCTTTCGAGGTGGACTTCGGCCTCGACAGTGGGATTACCACGGGAATCGAGCACTTCACGGGCGATGATGTTAGCGATTTTCGTCATGATGTCCTCCATAAAAAACTTCCCTTAGGAAGTGTACCTGTGACACTATAACCGATTTTTTCCGGACATTTGTCGATTTGTCTTGTCCGGGACAAAGGTGGTTTGGGGCCCCGGACAGGTTCAAAAACAGGTTTTCTTCTGGTAGAATCGGGGTTTTCCACAATTTTCTGTGGATAACCTGTGGATAAGTCCGGGACCGGGGTCCTTTTCTGGACCGGGTTCAGACTTTTTCAGGCTGTCCTCAGATTCTCAGGGGCACCACCACCGCCAGATAGCCTGACTCATCGGTGGTTTTGAACAGGGCAGGGGTGGTCACTCCAGAGAGCTGCAACACCACATCCCCCTCCATGGGTCCCAGGGCATCCGAAACGAACTTGGCATTGAACCCCAGAGAAATGGCAGGCTCACTGCCCTCCTGCAATACCTCCAAAACCTCCTGAGCCCGTCCGTAATCCCCCTCAGCAATGAGTTGAAGCTTGGACTCCGAGACCAGGAATTCAACCCGGTTATTGGCGTTTTTATCCGCAAGCACAGCCACCCGTGAAACCGCCTCTTTGAGTTTGGAGGCTGGAAGCTGAACGGTCACCTTGATGTTGCTGGGAATCACGCGCTCATAGTCCGGGAATTCACCATCGAGCAACTTGATGTTCATTTTGGTGCGCTCAGAAGCCACCGACAGCAGGTGATCTCCAAAAGTCAGCTTGACCAGCCCTTCCTTGAGGATGCGGTTGAGTTCATCGGCACTCTTGGCAGGCACAATCAGGTTTTTGTCCACCCCCGAACCTGCAAAATCACGCAAGGCCAGACGGAAACCATCAGAAGCCACCAAACGGACCTGTTTGGCCCTGAGCTCAAACTTGATGCCCCTGAAAACCTGTTGAAAGGCTTCTGTGGCCGTGGCATAACGCACGCTGCTCAGGGAGCGGTTGAGTTCTCTGGCATCCATTTCCACATCTGCATGGGAAGGAAACTGGATCTCTGGAAACGCAGAAAGGTCTCCAGTCTGGAGTTTGAAATTGCTTCCTCCAGAGGTGAGGGTGATTTCGTTCTGGTTGAGATTGATTTCCACCAGTTCACCGGGCAGGTTGCGAACAATCTGGGCAAACAGGTGCGCTGGAACAATCACAGCCTGTCCATTTTCGACCTGAGCTGGCACAAAGCTTTCCATGTCCAGCTCCAGATTGGTTCCACTCAAGAAAATTCCTCTGTCAGAGGGCTGAATTTTCACGTAAGAGAGCACGGGGTTGTTGCTTCTGGCAGGAATGACCCTCTCCAGGGTGCTGAGGGCATCACTGAGGAACTTTTTGGTGACCTGAATCTGCATGCGTTTCTCCTCTTTTAAGGATTATATCTATATATATTTTATTCAGTAGTAGTAGTAATAGGGCCTGTGGATACTGTGGAAAACCCTATTTTTTACTGTACAGAACGACAAAGTGCCTGTGGATAAAACTGTGGATAACTCGGCTTTTCCTGTGGATAACCTGTGGATAAGTAAGGCAGTTATCCACAGGGCAAGTTATCCACAGGTTATCCACAGGGTTATCCACAGGTTATCCACAGACTTATCCACAGACTTATCCACAGAAAGTGATTTTTTGCACATGCTGTCATGTGGGGCTCTGTTTCAGCCTCTGGGACAGCTGCTGGGCCACTTTGGAGAGTTCTGTGTCCTTCTGGATCTGCTCGGTCATTTTCTGGATGGCATAGAGCACTGTGGAGTGGTCACGGCTGAAAAACTGACCGATCTCAGGCAAAGAGTGGGTGGTCAGTTCACGGATCATGTACATGGCCATCTGGCGCGGAATCACGATCTCTCTGGCCCGACCTGTCCCTTTCAGGGCTTCTGGGGTGACCCCATAGAAACTGGCCACCGAACGCAGAATGTCACTCATGTCCAGTTGAACGGTGTTGGGGGTGAAGATCTCTGACAGGGCTTTTGCAGCCACTGAACGGTTGACCTCCACATTGTTGAGGCTTGCAAAAGCCACCACCCGCATCAAGGCCCCTTCAAGTTCACGGATGTTGCTGGTGACGTGCTTGGCAATCAATTCCAGCACGTCCTGAGGGACGGTGATTCTGCGGATTTCTGCGTTCATTTTCAGAATGGCAACCCGGGTTTCAAATTCCGGGCTCTGGATGTCGGTGATCAGGCCCCATTCAAATCTGGAACGCAAACGGGCTTCTAAAGTCTCAATGTCCTTGGGTGGACGGTCTGAAGACAGGATGATCTGTTTGTGGTTTTCGTGCAGGGCGTTGAAAGTATGGAAGAATTCTTCCTGCGTGCGTTCCTTGCCCGCCAGAAACTGGATGTCATCCACAAGCAGCAGGTCAATGGACCGGTAGCGGTTACGAAAAGCAGTCATCTTGTCATCGCGGATGGCATTGATCAGGTCGTTGGTGAACGACTCTGTGGAAACATATTCGATCCGCATGTGGGGATGGCGTTCAGACACAAAATGCCCCACTGCATGCATCAAGTGGGTTTTCCCGAGGCCCACATCCCCATAAATGAACAGGGGGTTGTAAGCCCGACCCGGCGATTCTGCCACAGCAACCGCAGCGGCATGGGCCAGATTGTTGTTGGGTCCCACCACAAAATTGTCGAAGATGTACTTGGCGTTCAAGTTGACCCGGTTGGGTTCAATCGGATGCGGTGGGGGAGGGGGGAGCCTGAGCTCAGGGGTCCTGGGGGTGGGGTTCGAGGGTGCACTGGTGTTGGGCAGCAGCATGGCATCTTGCACTGCAGGCAACACCTGAAAACTCACTTTCGGATTTTGGGCGCCCATTTCCCTCATGGCCATCTCGATGAGTTTGACGTAATGGGATTTGAACCACTCCTGTGAAAAGGCATTTTTGACCCCGAGGATCAATTCGCCCTGTTCCACCCCGAGCGGTTTGACGTCCCTGAACCACGTGTGGTACTCCACATCGGAGATGTTTTGCCGCACGTAGTCGAGAATGTTAGTCCAGATGTCCAAAGAGATTACAGCCTCCCTTGTCGTTTTCGTTGTTCAAGCAGGGTCGGTTTTGTCCAGAAACAAAATTGGCGGGCCATGTCGAGACTTATCGTGGCACGCCTCATAGTACCCCTACTAAAAACTAGGGTAAAGTGTATGGGTTATGTCGAGAGTTTTCAACGTGATCGTGATTGGAGGTGGACATGCAGGCATCGAAGCTGCATGGGCCGCCGCCAAATACGGCACTGTCGCAATGATGATATCCAACCCGGCCACCATCGGACGCATGCCCTGCAACCCTGCGGTGGGTGGACCGGGCAAAAGCCAGATGGTCTTTGAACTGACCGCCATGGGTGGCCTGATGGGCCACATCGCGGATGATACCGCCATCCATACCCGCATGCTGAATGCATCCAAAGGGCCTGCTGTGCAGAGTTTGCGCGTTCAGAATGAGCGTGACCAGTATGCTGCCAGAGCGCAGGAATACGTGCTCGGCAATTCGGGCATCGACATCATCCGGGGAGAGGCTGCGGATGTGTATCAGGAGGGGAGCCTCTGGGTGGTGCAGACCATCGATGGGCGCACCCATCCCGCCCGTGCAGTGGTGATCGCAGCGGGAACCTTCATGCGGGGTCTGACCTGGTATGGCCGTCAAGCCCGTCCAGAAGGCCGTCAAGGCGAACCCCCAGCCCGTTTTCTGTCTCAGGCTCTGGAGCGCGGAGGCCACAAACTCAAGCGCTACAAAACCGGAACCCCCCCCAGAGTGCGTGCAGATTCGGTGAATTTTGCGGCATTGCTGGAACTTCCCGCCGATGAACGCACCTACAGCTTCACCGGAAATCCTGCACCCACCGCCACCAAAAGCCCCACATGGCAAACCCACACCACCCCTGAAACCCACCGCCTGATTCAGGAAAACCTGCACCTGTCTCCCATGTATGCCGGAGACATCGAGGGCCTCGGTCCCCGTTACTGTCCCAGCATCGAAGACAAAATTGTGCGTTTCTCGCATCATGACCGTCACTTGCTTTTTGTTGAACCAGACGGCGTAGACACCAGTGAGGTGTACCTGCAGGGCTTCTCCAGCAGTTTGCCTCCGGCTTTGCAAGACCAGATGGTGCGGACCCTGCCCGGTTTTGAACAGGCAGTGATCCAGCGTTACGCTTATGCTGTCGAATACGACGTGGTGGACTCTCTGGAACTCACCCTCAATCTGGAATCCAAATTCATGCCGGGACTGTTTACGGCTGGTCAGATCAACGGAACCAGTGGTTACGAAGAAGCTGCTGCACAAGGGCTGGTGGCAGGAACGGCTGCTGCCAGACGTGCACTGGGCCTTGAAGACCGTTTCTTCACCCGGGAGAGCAGTTACATCGGCGTGATGCTGGACGATCTGGTCTACAAAGGCACCGATGAACCTTACCGCATGATGACTTCCCGTGTGGAGCATCGCCTTCTGGTGCGTCAGGACAATGCCGATCAGCGCATGACCCCCTTTGCCCATGAACTGGGTCTGGTGGATGATGCCTTCCTCAAAGCTGTACAGGACAAATACCAGAGAATTGAAGCAGGCATTCAGCAACTGCGCACCCAGCGCCATCAGGGCATCACCGGAGAGCAACTCCTCCGCAGACCCGACATGACCTTGCAGGATCTGGAAGCGCTGGGCATCAAACTGGAAGGCATGGCCAACTGGCTGGAAGCCGACAGCGTGCAAATCCATGTCAAATACGCAGGTTACATTGAGCGCAGCCGCCAGCAACTGGAATCTGAACGCAAATACGGCGAAAGAAGCCTCTCTGGGATTGATTTCCGTCAAATTTCTGCCCTGTCCAACGAGGCCAGAGAAAAACTCTCCAAGGCCCAGCCCCAAACGGTGGCTCAGGCTTCTCGGGTGCCCGGAGTACGCACTTCGGACATCAGTGCTTTGTTGGTGTATTTGAAGACGCAGCAGGGATAAAAGTACGACAGGGAGGGCTACCCCAGACTGGGGTGGCCCTTTTTGGCATGTCAGAGCCGAGGGCTCAGGGCCAAGGGCAAAAAAATGCTTTGGCTAAAGCTTTGAAATTTACACATCCCCTTGACGATCTTTGCCGTGCACAGCATCATGCTCTCGGCTCTCGGCTCTCGGCTCTCGGCTCTCGGCTCTCGGCTCTGTCTTGGCCCACTACGCGCTCACTGGACGGCCAGTTTCGCGCTGGGCCGTTCGGCTCTCGGCCTCCCTTGCTACAATGTTTCACGTGAAACAGAAGTACAAAGCGCTGGTCAAGCAGTACTCCCGATCTCTGGACCTGTTTGGTCCGGCAGTGGAGATCCATTTCGACATGCACATGGACAGTGCTGAAGCTTATGCCCAGTTCGTCCCAGAGGGAGAAAACTTGCTGGATGTGGGCTCTGGAGGCGGGTTGCCGGGGATTCCGATCGCTCTGGCCCGTCCAGATTTGAAAGTGATTCTGTGTGAAATCCGCCAGCGCAGGGCCTCTTTCCTGAACATCGCACGTTCTCAGCTCGGGCTTTCCAATGTGCGGGTTTTTGCTGGAGATGTGCGCAAATTCAAAGAACCGGTGTCGTGGGTGACGGCACAGGCTGTGGGAGATCTGGATGTGCTGATCAAACTGATCCAGCACACGGTGACCGACGAGTGGCATTTGCTTTCCAGACGCACCAAAGACTGGAAAGCCCCTGAAACTGCTGGTGCCTACCAGATTCAGGAAGAACGCCATCATCTGGATGAAGACGCCGATCTGGTGGTCCTCCATCTGTCTCGAAAACAAGCCTGAGCAGCAGGGGCATCAAGGGTATACTGGAGCCACATGAAAGTGCTCGCATTGGTCAATCAAAAAGGTGGCGTGGGGAAGACCACCACAGCGGTGAATCTGGCGGCCTATCTGGCCAACACCCGCCGTCGGGTTCTGGTGGTGGACATTGACCCGCAAGCCAACGCATCCAGCGGTTTGGGTGTCCGGGGGGCCGAAGCAGGCGTGTATGACGCCCTTCGTGAACCCGAGCGCCTCACCGATTTCATCCAGCAAACCGAAATCAAAAACCTGCATGTGCTTCCAGCCACACCAGATCTGGCAGGTGCAGGGGTAGAACTCACCGATGAACCAGAGGCCCTGAAAAGCCTGCTCTCTGGCCTACAGAAATACGATCTGGTGCTGATTGATGCCCCTCCAAGCCTGGGTCCCTTGACCATCAATGCTCTGGTGGCCGCAGATGCCCTGATTGTGCCTTTGCAAGCAGAATATTACGCTCTGGAGGGCATTGCAGGCTTGATGGACACCATTGAAAGGGTCAGGGAAGGGCTGAACCCTGCCTTGCAGGTGCTTGGCATCGTGATCACCATGTTTGATGGTCGCACCAACCTGTCTGTGCAGATTGAAGAAAACGTGCGCAACCATTTTGGAGATCTGGTGTTCTGGAGCGTGATTCCGCGCAATGTGAGGCTTTCAGAGGCACCCAGCCATGCCAAACCGATCAACCTGTACTCTCCCATGTCCAGTGGTGCTGGAGCCTACAAACGCCTGTCTGATGAGGTGATGCAACGTGTCAAAAAGATCTAACCTCGGGCGGGGACTGGATGCTTTGCTGGGAAAATCCAGCCTGAATCCAGCAAGCACCAGTGCTGGAGAGAAACTCCTCATCCTTTCCATTGACCAGATCCAGCAGGCAGCTTACCAGCCCAGACAGGTTTTTGACCCAGAGGCCCTCTCTGAGCTTGCCGCCAGCATCAAAGAGAAGGGGGTTTTGCAGCCCCTCTTGGTCCGCAAGCAGGGTGAAAAATACGAAATCATTGCTGGGGAAAGGCGTTGGCGTGCAGCCAGATTGGCTGGTCTGACCGAAGTCCCAGTGATATTGAAAGATTTCAATGATCTGGAAGCCCTTGAAATTGCCATCATTGAGAACCTTCAACGGGAAGATCTGAATCCAGTTGAGGAAG
Source organism: Deinococcus misasensis DSM 22328 (assembly GCF_000745915.1). Classification (NCBI taxonomy): domain Bacteria; kingdom Thermotogati; phylum Deinococcota; class Deinococci; order Deinococcales; family Deinococcaceae; genus Deinococcus; species Deinococcus misasensis. The sequence continues at coordinate 14,316 of NZ_JQKG01000030.1, read as the reverse complement.
CAGTGGCCTACCAGAAACTGCTGGAACAAGGGCTCAATCAGGAAGGGGTGGCTAAAGCCCTTGGAAAAGGCCGCAGCACGGTGGCCAATGCTTTGAGGCTCCTTGCTCTGCCTGCAAAAGCTCTGGAGGCTCTGGAGGGTGGGCAAATTTCAGCAGGCCATGCCAGAGCCATTCTGGCCCTTCCAGAAGACGACCGGTTGTGGGCTCTGGAGCAGATCCTTACCAGAGGACTCAATGTCCGTGATGCTGAAGCCCTCAAAAGGGAACGTCCTGAAAAAGGCAAAACCCCAAAAGCCCCTGAAGAACGCACCTTCAAAACCATTGAACTGGAACTTGCCCGTCATATTGGCACCAAAGTTCGCATTGCTGGCAAGGACAAAGGCAAAATCGAACTGAGTTACCACTCTCAGGAAGAACTGGAACGCTTGTTGGAACTGCTGGGTTACCAGAACTGAGTTGGAGTGAAACCAGCAAGCCAAAACAGGACCACACAGGTCCTGTTTTTTGTGTTTGATGTGAGATGGGATTTTATTGAGATTTTTCGATGGAAGTTGACCAGAGGTTAAACTGTTCTTTCTGGCGCTTCATCATCCAGTCGCAGATCTGGTCCAGATTTCCAACAGGCTCGCCAGACACAGGCAAAGTGTGCTGGTAGGTGGGCGGTCCAAACTCTGGCGTGAGGGTGGTGAATGCCTGACCTCGTTTTTGCTGGGCTTCCCACGTCCACCTCCACCATTTTTCGTGGGTGGAGAGGTGCAGGGCAAACTCTGGAGCAGCAGGATCGGTGACCTGTGGGCCTTCTTCGTAGCCCACTCTGGAATGGATGTGCAGGGCATGCTCGGCAGCCAGACGGATGTTTTCCTCCTGATCGTCCAGCAGACGTTCACAGACATTGACCCAGTGGCTCAGATCACAGGTCAGGCGCAGCTCTGGAAACTTTTTCAGGATGCGTGCTGTGGTCCAGGGGGTGAAGGTGGGCTGTCCACGGTGGGTCTCGAAAGCCAGAGGGACATTCAGGGTGGCTGCAAATTCCAGAGCTGCACTGTAGAACTGGTCCTGCTCACTTTCCGTCCAACTGTCACATCCCCCTTGCACATTGAACAGCACAGGCTGAAAAGGCAAGGCCAGAGCCACCTGATCTTTCAAGGCTTGCAGGTGGGCTTCAGGGGTGCGCTCTGTGGCTGGAAAAGCCGTCAAAACTCCAGCGATGATCTCCAGCCCTTGCTCTTGGGCCAGATGGTGCAATTGCTGAAAATCGGCGGTGAAGACAATGGCGGCTTCAATGCCGGTGTAGCCCCGGGCTTTGAATTCAGGGAGGGCTTGTTCGAGGGGAAGGTCCACGCCCCACAGGCTGCGGAAACATTTGAGTTGCATAACAAAAAACTACCCTCTTTTGGTCAAAGAGGGTAGAGGAGGGCAGAGGAATGCGTGGGGTTCAGTCCACAAGCATGGGGATCAGCACAGGGGTGCGTCCGGTGACTTTGCGGACAAATTTGCGCACAGCCGAATACATGTCATCACGGATGTCTTCCAGAGCGCGTTTTTCACGCATGCCCACTTCGATGACGTCAAGGGCCACACCACGGATGCTGTTCTCCAGTTCGCGGTTGGTGCGGACAAAACCACGGGACACCAGTTCGACGTGGGGCTCTGGGTGCAGCACGGCGGTGATGATCAGGATGCCGTCTTCGGACATGGTGCGACGGTCCAGCAGGATCTCGTCGTTGATGTCGCCCACCCCGAGGCCATCCACATACACATCTCCGGCAGGAACTTTGCCACCGATTTTGAATTCGTCTTTGTTGACCCTGATGATGTCGCCGTTCTGGGCCACGATGATGCGCTTGGGGGGGTTGGGCAGGGCCTGCGCCAGACGGGCATGGTTGATCTGGTGGCGGGGTTCACCGTGCCAGGGCAGGAAGTATTTGGGATTGACCAGATTGAAGATCATCTTGAGTTCTTCCTGGCTGCCGTGTCCAGAGGCGTGCACCTTGTAGGTGGGTGGGTAGTACACCTCAACGCCCAGAGAGTACAGGCGGTTGATCACGGCATTCACAGCTTCTTCGTTGCCGGGAATGGGGCTGGAAGACAGGATCACGGTGTCTCCGGCTTTCAAGCTGAGTTTGGCATGGGTGCCCAATGCAAGTCTGGAAAGCACGCTCATGGGCTGGCCCTGTGAACCGGTGCACATGAACAGCACCTGCTCGTCTTGCAGGTCGCCCATTTCGTCGGTGCTGATCAGGGGGTCTTTGAGGCTCAGGTACCCGAGGTTCTGGGCCACCTGTGCGTATTTGACCATGCTGCGGCCTTCCATCACCACACGGCGACGGTGCTTTTCAGCAATGTTCACGATGTTCTGCACGCGGTGCACATGTGAAGCGAAGGTGGTCACAAACACACGACCTTTGGCAGCAGCCACAATTTTCTCGATGGCGCTGGCCACTTCCTGCTCGCTGGTGGTCTGGCCGGGTCTTTCTGCGTTGGTGCTGTCCGAAATCAGAACCAGCGCACCTTCTGCACCCGCCTGTGCCAGTTTGGACAGATGGGAGGGTTTTCCGTCGGTGGGGTGCTGTTCCAGCTTGAAGTCTCCGGTGTGCACGATGCGTCCCACCGGGGTGTGGATGATCATGCCCGAGTTGTCGGGGATGGAGTGGGTCATGCGGAACAGGTCCACGGTGAAGTATTTGCTGAGCTTGATGCGGTCATCGGTGGTGACCTCTTTGAGCATCAGGTCGGCCTCTTTTACCCCAAACTCACTGAGTTTTTCTTTGAGGAGGCCCAGCGTCAGTTTGGCCCCATAGATGGGCACTCTGGGCAGGCGGGGCAGGATGTAGGGAATGGCCCCAATGTGGTCTTCGTGACCGTGGGTGAGCACCCAGCCTTTGATCAGGCTGGCATTTTGTTGCAAGTAGTCGATGCGGGGGATGACCAGATCGATGCCGGGCATGTGGGAATCTGGGAAAGCCAGACCGCCATCCACCAGCATGATCTCATCTGCGTAACGGAAGGCGAACATGTTCTTGCCAATTTCGCCCATTCCGCCCAGCGGAATGATCTCAAGGTGTTTTTCGCTCATTGTGCTCCTTTGGTTTCTTGTGGTTCTCAATGCTTAAAATTTCAATGGCGTGCTTTGACGCAATATCAAAAAATTATATCAGGCTTTGAAACAAAGCTCAAATTTGTTTCACGTGAAACACTGAGACCCAGCAGAAAACCCTCTCTCAACGACAGATCTGATGTTTCATCCTGCCTCACAACATGGACCAGCAAGAAAAGCAGAATGTTCAAATCGGTCTGTGATTTTGCGTTTCCAAAGGCTAAAATACACTTGATTTTGATTTCTTCAGGTCAATTAAAGACCAACTTCAGCCTTGCTTAAGGTTTGAAAAGTTTTTTTTCACCGAGGCAAGCGGTCCAGTCGGTAATCTGAATGCATGAAACGTTACACAGTTGCTCTCGCTGCTTCCCTGCTTGGTTTCGCTCTGTCTGCACCCCAAATCAGCCCTCAACGCATCATTGTGAATCCTGTGCCCACCGAACTCAGTGTGGATGTGTGGCTGGACAAGAGTGGCAACAGCCCCGCTTATACCCCCGGTGAAAAAGTCACCATTTACACCCGAGTGAATCAGGATGCTTATGTGTACCTGTTCAATGTGGATCCAGATGGCCGTGTGGATCTGATTCTCCCCAACAAGTACGCCAGTGGGGGCAACTTCCTGAAAGCCAACACCACCAAAATGTTCCCGGACCGCAACGATCCTTTCGAGTATGAAATCAGTGCCCCTTATGGTGTGAACAAGGTGCTGGCTCTGGCCTCCAAAACCCAGCTCAACCTGAACGACATTGCCCGCTTCCAGTCCGGCCAGAGTGAAGGTTTTGCCCAGATCACTGTGGAAGGTCAGAACCAACTGGCCCAGAAGCTGTCCATCATCGTGAAACCCATCCCTCAGGACAAGTGGATCACCGACACCGCTTATTACAACGTGGTCAGTGGTGTGGTGGCCCCCCCGGTTCAGCAGTTCCGTGATGTGACCGCCAGCAGTTACCCCGGTGCCCGTGTCAGCGTGCAAAGCCAGAAAGAAGACCGTCTGGTGCTGGAGTTCACCACCAGTGACAGCACCCAGCAGGTCTGGGGTTTCTACCAGAGGGATCTGGAAAGTCAGGGCTACCGTCTGGTGAGCCTCAACCAGAAAAACCGGGATTACGAAGCCCGTTTCACCCGCAAAGCAGGACGGGATGACGACACCCTCACCGTCAAACTGAAATTCAAAAACAAAGGCCGTTACAGCCTCGAACTGCGCTGGTAAACCTCTTTTGACCCTGAAGGCACAACCTGACCTTTGAGCAACACCCTCCACAACACCTCTGGATGAAACAGGGCCTGTGGAGGGTCCATCATGTTGAGGACCCGGAAAAAAGCCATACTGACTTTTTCATCCCTTGTGGCCGCCTGATGCAAACGGACCAGATACCTTTGCACCCACCTCTGGGTGATGGTCAGAGGATGGTCCGGGAAATACCGGCTGTCTTCCAGCTCGACCATGCTCCAGGCGGTGTTCACCACCGGCTGAATGCGTTTGAAAAACCACCGCCAGAGGTCTTTCAAATCCCCCTGACTTTCCTGAAGGCAGTCTTGCAAGTGGTGGGCTTCCAGAGCCGCAACTGTGATGCCCTGTCCGTAGGTGGGATTGAAGCTGCACAAGGCGTCTCCCATCACCAGAAAACCTTTGGGGAACCGGATCAGGCGTTCAAAGTGCCGACGGAGGCTGGCGGGAATCAGATGCCGGACGGCCTCACTGGTGGGTTCGGTCTGGACAAGGATCTGGTACAGGTCTGGAACAGGGAGGCTTTTGGCAAACTGCAGGATGCCTGCATGGGTGGCCTCAGGATGATCGCCACACCATCCGGCCAGAGTGACCGTCCATTGCTGATCTTCAATGGGCAGGGCCAATCCAGCCCGTTTTTCCTGAGGGGCAGCAGGTGTAATCAGAAGGGCCTGCCCTTTCAAAGGATCGGGTTCAGGCATGCGGTACTTGCAGGTTACATAACCGACTTTGGCTGGAATCTCTGAAACGACTGGAGGGGCATAACCCAGTTGTTCCAGCCACTTTGAGGCCTGTGAACCCCTGCCAGAGCCATCCACCACCAGATCGGCGTCCAGTGTGAAGGTGCTGTTCTCTTTTTGAACCTCAACCCCTGTGACTTGCAGGGTTCCTCTGGCATCTGGTTTGGATTGCAGGCCCAGCACTTTGTGGCCTTCCAGAAACCGCACGTTGGGAAGCTTTGCGACCTCCTCACGAAGGGTGGTTTCCAGCAATGCACGGCTGCAAGAGAGGGCAGAAATTCCGACTATGGCATTCTTTTTCCATCCGCCCCACTGGTACCAGCGGGCATAGGTGCCAATGTCGGTTTTGTGGGCACCTGAAGCCCTCAATTGTGCTTCAAGTTCTGGAAAAAAAGCATTCAATTGGTGTGCACCCTGTGCCATCAGCACATGGGAATGCAGGTGTTGGGGAACCCCTTTGCGTGTGCCTTGCCCAAGGGCATCTTTTTCAAGGATGCAGACTTCCTCAAAGTGATCGCTGAGCACCCTGGCTGCACACAATCCACTGAAACTGGCTCCAATCACCAGAGCACGTTTCAGCTTCACAAACACACCTGTGCATTTTTGAATGATTTGACAATCATTCTTTCAATGTATCGCGCTCGAAATACAAATCCTGTGCTGGGCGGCACAAGGGGATTTCCCTTATTTAAGTCACATGTTGCTGGAAAAGCTTTCAGGAGTGGGGGGTGTGCTGTTGTGCATCAAACCGTTCAAAGAGGTGTTCAAAAATTTGAAACACCGCAACCACCATCAGACACAGCAGAGCTGCACACAACAGGGCAAACAGCAGGGCATTGATGACCATCATGGCCTCCTTGGATGAGAACAGGATAGCCCTTCTGGCTTAGGTTCTGCTGAAGTCTTCTGAGAGAAATCTGAAAACTGTGAGTTGCATCATGGGTGAAAGTGGCATTGGTAAAAAGCACAGAAAACAAAAGAAAAAGGCCCGAGCGTTGAGGCTCGGGTTTCTCTTTTCCCTCTGGGAGGAGGGTGTGTTGGTGCGGAAGCCCAGACTTGAACTGGGGACCTCACGCTTATCAGGCGTGCGCTCTAACCAGCTGAGCTACTCCCGCACAAGGCGAAAAGAATGATAGCAGTTTGGTCCAGCCCTGTCAATCTTTTCAGGGGGAGTGCTGCAGACCAGATGTCCGTACAACTTGAAACCCTGGGTGAGCAATCTGGACTCAATGGGCTCTGGGACTGTAAAGACGGCTGTACTCATCCATGGCAAAGCGGTCGGTCATGCCTGCAATGTAGTCGCAAATGGTGCGTTCCAACCCGAGGAGGGGAATGCAATTTTGCACATGCAAAGGAAGCAAGCGGGGTTCTTTCAGGTATGCCGAAAACAACCCATCAATGAAAAGTTCTGCCCGGAAGGTCTGCTGGATTTTGCCGGGATGGTAATAGAGGTGCTGGTACAAAAACGCCTTGAGTTCTTTCATCATCTGGCCCATTTCAGGACCGAAGCCCACCACCACGGTTTTCAGTTTCCGGATGTCCTGTGCACTCTGGATCTGTTGGGTGTTCAGACGGCGCTCGGTTTCTTGCAGGATGTCGTTGATGATCCATCCCAGCAGTTCCCGAATCAACTTGCGGCGACCCAGTTCGCTCAAAGGGTGAACATGCAGGTTCAAGCGGTTCACCAGTGCATCCCACACCTTCAGGCCTTGCAGCATGTCAGGGGTCAGGATGCCGGATTTGATGCCATCGTCCAGGTCATGGGCGTTGTAAGCCACACCATCGGCAATCGCAGCAATCTGGGCTTCCAGAGCCGGTCTGCACTCGGGTTCAAAAGGGGCAGCAAAGGCAGGGAAAGTTTCTGCATCAGCATCGTGTTTGACCATGCCTTCGAGGGTTTCTCGAGTCAAGTTCAGACCAGAGAAGCCTTCATAGCGTTTTTCCAGTTCGGTCACGATGCGAAAAGCCTGTTCGTTGTGGTTGAAACCGCCTGCGTTTCTGGACTTCATCCAACGGTCCAACTGGTGTTCCCCAGCATGCCCAAACGGTGGATGCCCGAGATCGTGTGACAGGGCAATGGTTTCGGTCAGGGTTTCATTGACCCCCAGAGCCACCGCCATGGAGCGTGCCACCTGAGACACCTCCAAGGTGTGGGTGAGCCGGGTGCGATAATAATCCCCCTCGTGGTTCACAAACACCTGGGTTTTGTATTCCAGACGCCGGAACGCGGTGGTGTGCAGGATGCGGTCCCGGTCCTTTTGAAAAGGGAGCCGGTAATTGCTCTCGGGCTCGGGATGCAGACGGCCTTTGGAGTGCAGATTCAATGTGGCATAAGGTGCCAGGGTCTCGGCTTCTTTGTGCATCAGTTCTTCGCGTGAAAGCAACATGCTTTCATTGTCAGACAAAAATGCATGAAAAAACCTCCTGAAAAGCTCAGGAGGTTGGAGTTTGAGTACAGCTCAGACCGACAGGGTCTTCACGCAACTGCGCAGGTGGGCGTTCACGTCTTTGCGTTTCTCCCAGGTGTCTGCGAGGGGGGTGTAAGAGATGTCGTGGTTGGTGACCCCGACCATCACATCGTTTTTGCCTTCCAGCAAAGCGCACACAGCCGCTTCGCCCAGACGGGAGGCCAGAATGCGGTCTTCGGCTTTGGGGCTTCCTCCGCGTTGCACGTGGCCCAGAATGGTCAGGCGGGATTCGAAGCCAGCGGCTTCAATGGCATCCTGCACGCCCTGACCTCCGCCGGGGTATCCTTCAGCGACAATCACGAAGCTGGACTTTTTGCCTTTGGCTTCGCTGTCCTTGAGGGTCTGGATCACTTCATCGATGGGGGTGGGGTGCTCAGGAATCAGCACCTCTTCAGCACCGGAAGCGATACCAACATCCAGGGCAATGAAACCGGCATGGCGTCCCATCACTTCCACCACGAAAATGCGTTCGTGGCTGGCTCCGGTGTCGCGCAGTTTGTCGATGCAGTCCAGAGCGGTGTCCACAGCGGTGAAATACCCGATGGTGTAGTCGGTGCCATACAGGTCATTGTCGATGGTGCCGGGCAATCCGACCACATGGAAACCATGCTCTTCGTGCAGGAAGTGGGCGCCGTGGAAACTGCCGTCTCCTCCGATGCACACCACGCCTTCCACATCCCATTTTTTGAGTTGTTCGGCGGCTTTGGCGCGGCCTTCCGGGTTGCGGAAGTCTTTGGAACGGGCGGTCAGCAACACGGTGCCTCCGCGCTGGATGGTGTTGGCCACATCTCTGGGCCCGAGCAGGCGCATGTCCCCTTCGATCATGCCCTGAAAGCCACGCATGATGCCCACCACTTCAATTCCTTTTCCAGTGGCCGCACGCACCACAGCACGCACAGCCGCATTCATACCGGGCGCATCGCCCCCACTGGTAAACACAGCGATTCGTTTCATGTTTCTTTCCCTCTCCTTGAAGGTCAAGCCCTCGGGGCAAGTCAGCCTGACGCTTCACGCAACTCTAAGGCTATCACGTAAGCGTCATTTTTACGCAAACCTGCCTTGATGAGTTCATCGCGAACTTCACGGGTCCCGAGGCCATCCTGATACAATTTGCGGGCCAATTCACGGAAATCCATGCTTTCATTCACGGCTTTGACAGGAGCAGGGGAGAGCACCACCACGATTTCACCTTTGACCCCTTTTTCAAAGTGCAAAAAAGCCTCTTGCAGGGTGCCACGGTAGGTCTCTTCAAACTTCTTGCTCAGTTCACGCGTGATGGACACCTGACGCTCTGGTCCGCACAGCTTGATCAGTTCTTCAAGGGTGTCGGTCAACCGGTGTGGGCTTTCGTAAAAAGCACTGGTGTGGGTGCGCTCAATCAAAGCTTGCAAACGGCTTTTCCGTTCAGAGCCAGACCTTGGCAAAAACCCTTCAAAAGTGAATGGCTGGGTGGGAAGCCCTGAGAGCACCAGAGCCGGAATCAGTGCGGTGGGTCCGGGCAGCACTTCAATCTGCCCACCCAGAGCCAGCACAATCTGCACCAGTTCTGCACCCGGATCGCTGATGCCGGGGGTGCCTGCATCGCTGACGAAAGCCAGCCTCGGGTGTTTCTCAAGGACCCCCTCTGCCCGGTCTTTGATGGTGTGCTGGTCGAGGCGCACCAGAGGTTTGTCGATGCCGTAGTGTTTCAGCAGGATGCCGGTGTGGCGGGTGTCTTCTGCAGCAACGGCATCACAGTTTTTCAGGACCTCGAGGGCCCTGAGGGTGATGTCGGATAAATTGCCAACGGGTGTGGGAACAAGGGTGACATGAATCACCCCTACAGTCTAAAGGGTGGGTTCACCTGCAGGATGAAGCCAGAGGACCTTCACTCCAGGGTCAGCTTTTCAGCGTAAATGGGTTGGGTCTTGATGCGAACTTTGGCACGTTTGTTGCGACGAATGCGGAGTGCGTTGCTGATGGTGGCGCGCAGCAGTTCCGCCTCGCCCACAGTGACAGTGACCACAGTGCCGTCTGGAAGTTTGACCCCTTCCAGCACGACCACGCCGTCCACCACCACGCCTTTGTAAGCCTTCACAATACTTCCTCCTGCGATCTCAGGGCTTGCAAACGTGTGATCACGTGCTGCACATCCTTGCCCTCCGTTTTTTGCAGTTCCAGAAAACGCTCGTACACTGCGATGGCTTCGCGCCGTTTGCCGACCCTCAGCAGCAATTCTCCGAGGTGTTCTCCTCCCACATAGTATGCACTGTCTGAGTTTGGACTTTGTGAGGTTTGTGCTTTTGCCTGCTCAATTTTGCTGACCGTGGTCCGGTAACGGGAAACCCGCATCCGCACCCACTGGGTCAGGAAAAGCAAGAAGGCCAGCAGCACCACCGAAATCACAATGGTGGACCTTGCCACACCCACGCTGTTCGCAATCCTCACCAGCACTGGAAAGGAAAACGCGAACACCATCACGAAAGCAAGGACCGCTGCATAGTTCATAACTTCTGTGGTCAGTGTACTCCAAAAGCCTGAATTTCCAAAGGGGATTGAAAGATTTTCATCATCCAGAACGGCATCAACAAGGTTTAAAGTCCGCATGATTCTGCATGATAGGGTGAAAGCATGCGATTTCACTTCATCACCGTTGGAGAGCCCAAACTCGAATATGCCAAACAGGGCTGGGACGAGTACCACCAGAGGCTCAGCCGTTACCACAAAGTCAAAACCACCCGCCTGAAAGACAAAGCCGATCCCACACAGGAGGTGCTCAAGGCCGCAGGAAACGCGTACCTGATGCCCCTTGATCCCAGAGGCAAACACCTGACCAGCGAAGAACTGTCTGCACACATCGATCAGGTGGGCCTCTCGGGTCATGGCGAAATTGCTTTTGTGATTGGAGGCCCGGATGGCCACTCCGATGAACTGCGCAAACAGGCCCATTTCCTCTGGAGCATGAGCAAACTGACTTTTCCCCACGATCTGGCCATGGTGGTGATGCTCGAAGCCCTGTACCGGGCCAGCACCATTTCCAAAGGGGAGCCTTACCACCGGTGAAAACTCTGGGTGGCACCTCTCAAAGAAGGCCCCACCTTTTGGACACAAACTGATAAACTGAAACCAAGTTCAAAATTTCATCTTTGACTGCCCTCAGGCAGGACGCGGAGGTTTTCCATGCTCAGCACCATGATGCATTTTCCCCTGACCATTCCCCACATTCTGGAAAGGGTTCAGCGGTATTTCCCGGACCGTGAAGTGGTGTCCCTGATTCCTGCTGGTGTCAACGAGGCAGGACAACCCATTCCCGGCAAGCACCGTTACACCTATGGTCAGATGGCAGCCAGAGCCAAACAATTGGCCAACGCCCTGACCGCAGCAGGGGTGCAAAAAGGGGACCGGGTGGCCACTTTTGCAGTCAACCACTTCCGTCACCTTGAGGCGTATTTTGGGATTCCCATCACAGGGGCAGTGCTGCACACCGTCAACGTGCGCCTCCACCCCGAGCAAATCGCCTACATCATCAACCATGCACAGGACAAAATCCTGCTGATTGACAATGTGTTTGCACGGATGCTGCCTGCTTTGCTTCCCCACTGCCCGAGCATTGAAAAAGTGGTGATCATGGGTCCCACCCCTCAGGCCATTCCGGGCATGCTGGATTACGACCAGTGGATTTCTGCCCAACCCACCACCTTTGATTACCCAGCTCTGGATGAAAACGATGCAGCGGGGATGTGTTACACCTCGGGAACCACTGGGCATCCCAAAGGGGTGGTCTATTCCCACCGTTCCACCTTGCTGCACAGTCTGGCCTCTGCCCTTCCAGACGCCCTGAACCTGAAAATGGCCGACACCATTTTGCCTGTGGTCCCCATGTTCCACGTGAATGCATGGGGCTTGCCTTACACCGCAGCCATGGTGGGGGCCAAGCAGGTGTTTGCCTCGGTGTTCAGTGATGGGGCTTCTCTGGCCAAATTGCTCGCCGAGGAAAAATGCACGCGCACAGCGGGGGTTCCCACCATCTGGATGGGCCTCTTGCAAGAAATCCAGAGGGCCAACGCCGCTGGAACCCCTTATGACCTGAGCCTTTTGGAGATGCTGGTGGTCGGAGGCAGTGCTGCCCCTGAAGGCCTCATTCGTGCGTTTGATCAGGTGGGTCTGCACCTTTTCCATGCCTGGGGCATGACCGAAACCCACCCTCTGGGCACCTGCGCCACTTTGCCTCCCGAGATGGAACTGGAAAGCGAGGAGGGATACCACCACCGTGCAAAACAGGGGATTCCGGTGCCCCTGGTGGAAATCCGTTCCGTGGATGGCGACCTCAACGATGTTCCCCACGATGGCAAGTCCATGGGGGCTTTGCTGGTCCGTGGACCGTGGGTGACAGGTGGATACCACAACAATCCAGAAGGGTCCAGAGCCACACAGGTCAAACTGTCCGATGGCACCACCTGGTTTGACACCGGAGACATCGTCACCATCGATGAAAAAGGCTACATGAGCATTCAGGACCGGGCCAAAGACCTGATCAAGAGTGGTGGCGAGTGGATTTCCAGTGTGGATCTGGAAAATGCCCTGATGGGTCACCCTGCCATTGCTGAAGCTGCCGTGATCGCTGCCCCTCACCCCAAGTGGGAAGAGCGTCCTCTGGGCGTGCTGGTGCTGAAGGCAGGCCAGGAGCAACCCAGCAAAGAAGACCTCAATGCCTTCCTTGAAGGCAAGTTTGCCAAATGGTGGCTCCCCGATGCTTATGTATACGTGGAACAAATCCCCAGAACCACGGTGGGCAAATTCCTGAAACGTGCCCTGCGTGACCAGTTCAAGGACTTTAAACTGGAAGGATAATGTCTTTTCTTTCAGATGTTTTTGCAGCAGGAGGCCTTCGGGCTTTCTGCTGTTTCTGTGTTTTCAAAACCAGAGTTTCCCTGTTTCACGTGAAACGGATGGAGCCATGAGGGTCCTGTGGTTGTGTCTGGATGGCATCGGTCATCCAGAGGATGCACCAGAAGGGAGTTGCTGGGATCAGGAACTGGATGTCCTGCTGCCTCTGGTGATGCAAGGCCAGAAGGTGGATGCCACTCTGGGTGTAGAAGGTTTGCCCCAGAGCGGAACCGGACAGACCAGCATCATCACAGGCATCAATGCCGCACTTCACATGGGCAGGCACTATGGACCTGTGCCGGGCCCCAGTCTCAAACCCCTGATCAAAGAGCACAGCATTCCTGTGCAACTGGTGCAATCAGGAGGCACCTTTCAACTCCTGAATTTTTACCCCCCGGCATACCTGACCCCTGACAGAAAACACGGGGCCATCGTCCAGAGTGTGCTGGATGCTGGAGGACACCTCAACCCACCCGGTTTCCCCAGCATTCGGCCTTCTCTGGGGATACAGTATCAAGAGCCTTATGGGGCTTACCTTCCGCTGAAGGAAATCAGGGAATGGGGGAGAAAGGCAACACAGGCCACCAGAGCTGTGGACCTCATCTTGCTGGACTTGTGGTTCAGCGACTTTCTAGGGCATGCACAAAATGCACAGGCAGCCCGCACCTATTTGCAGCACCTCAATGCTTTCTTGCAAGGGGCAACAGAGGAGGAGGTCAAAATCATCATGACCTCTGACCACGGCAACATGGAAAACACCAGCATCAAAACCCACACCTTTGCCCGTGTCCCCTTTGTCACCGAGGGATTTGCTGCCCACATGGTGAAAGACATTGCAGAGGCCGGCTCAGAAATCAAAAAACTGCTCGGATTAACGAGCAGCCATTGAAAGAGAACGGTTCTTTTTGCGTTTTTTGATGGGCTGGATGTTGCCGTAGTGCTGGTAATAGCCATCCCTCTGGTTGAGGGCATCGTCTTCCAGATCTTCCTGCAAAGCGGCAGGGGGAGAGAGTTCCATGGTCTTGAGCCTCTGGACAATCCCAGAAGGGGTGGTCTTGCGGTGCTGACTGTCATACAGGGGTGGGTCCTTGGAATCCAGCAATTGAACCAGCAGATAATATTTCCGCTCTTCAGGGTCCCATCCGCTGATCACAGCCACATCTCCGTACTCAGGATGTTCGGTGGTGTAGATGCGTGTACTCATACGTTGCTCCTGGAGGGCCAAACCTCGCTTTTTGAATTATAGCATATCTCGTGAGGAAATTATGTTTATAGCGAACCCTCCTCTGATTTCTGGACGGCAGAACACACAGTATATATGCACAAATTCTCTCCGGCTCAAAGCGCAAGAAAGCCTGTTTGGGATGGTTCGCTTCTGAAACAAGTGGCTGAGAGCAAAACAAGGTGGGTAAGCCATCATGTTGAGGGGTTTTTGGGAGGAGATCTGTCAGGATTGCTATTTTTGTACCGAGTCCAGAGTTTTTGTTTTTCCTGTCCCGCCCCAAATTTCCATTGTCCAGCACGCACTTCCTCGGGTGCGCTTGTGTTGTGCCCGAGGGGTGTTGACAGTTTAGGTGATCCGTAGTATTCTTTTCTTCGCCCGAGAGGAAGCGGAGACGCGGAGGGGGAGGGCGGAGTTGTTTGACAGAAGAAGAAGCTTAGTGAGACGGAAGGAGAGCCGACAGGCTCTTGAGAACGGTCTACGGACTCTAGATTCTCGAACAAGAAACCTGTACAGGTTTCTTTGAATACAGCCAAGCGAGTAATGATTGCTTGGACCAAACCAACTTACTACGCAACCTTCGGGATGCGTTTAAGACCATTTATGGAGAGTTTGATCCTGGCTCAGGGTGAACGCTGGCGGCGTGCTTAAGACATGCAAGTCGAACGGGGGATTTCGGTCCTTACGTGGCGCAC